>JAIFNM010000180.1 GCA_020047725.1 Betaproteobacteria bacterium | reverse complement strand
GCGTCGACCTGCGGTTGATAGGCGACCCACAAACCACCATCACCACCATCCGATTCGATCAGCGCTTCCCTTAAAGCGCCTTCCAGCTGCAACTTGCTGTGGACATTGTTGTTGATTTCTTCCGAGAAGAACTGGTAACAATTCTTCCCATGTGACTTCGCCACATACATGGCCATGTCCGACCAACGCAAGAGCGTTTCCGAGTCGTCGCTGTCGTTGGGGAACATCGCCAGGCCGATGCTCAATCCGACGTGACTTGGAATCGGCTCGGTCGGAAAGGGGTCGGCCATTGCGGCGATCATCTGGTCCGCCACCTTGGCGGCATTTTCGGGGGAGCCACAATCGGCGAGAATGACGGCAAACTCGTCGCCGCCAATGCGCGCGACGATATCTGCGGCCCGAACGGTCTGTTTCAACCGTTCGGCAATCATCAGCAGGACCTGATCCCCGGCATGATGTCCGCAAAGGTCATTAACCTTCTTGAAATCGTCAATGTCAATAAAGAGAAGTGCCCCGCTCTTTCCTTCGCGCTTGATTCGCGTGACTACTTTGCCCAGTTCGTACTCAAAAAATGTTCGGTTCGGCAGGCCGGTGATCTGGTCGTACAGCGCCATCTGCTGGAGCTGGCTTTCCGTAAGCGCCATCTTCTTTCTGACGCCGACCGTAAAGCGATGTGCAAAAAACAGGGCGATGGCCCCAATGAGGATGACGCCGATCGAATACTGCAGGAGACTCCAGTAAAGCGAGGCATAGGTGATGTGAAGCAGCAGCGTTCCGACCCGCGTTTCGTCCTGATAGACTTCCTCGCGGATCAGATCGGCGAAATTTCCCAGGCCCGTTTCGACGGTTTTCGGACTATCGAAGTTGAATACCTCGATGCTTTGCGGGAAAACCCCGCCAGGATCGTTTTCAAAGGCAAACAGCGTTCCGTCGAGATGGTAGAGCGCTGCTCCGATAATTCGCGGGGTCAGGCGCACCGTGGCTAGAATCTCACCGGCCGCTTTCTGGTCGTTGAATATCAGCGCGGCCGTGCTGTTGGCGCCGATGATGCTCGCTTCGGTATGCAGTTCGTCCATCAGCTGGCGTCGTGCCGAGACGAACTGATAAGCCACCAGGAGAACAAAGGTGATCATTACGGCGAGTCCCGTCGTAAGGATGCTCAGGCGTCGGGCACGTTTTGCGTGTGTCTGGATTTCCATACCTATTCAGCCACCTGCCGGGCCATGCGCAGCGCTTTTGAACTTACCTGGAGCCCGGCTCTTTGTGCGGCTCGAAGATCAATGTCAAAGACAATGCGTCCGTCGACCAGTTCCAGGTTAAGCATCGTCCCTCGCTGGAAGTATTCGGGTGAATCGCTGGCAATCATTACCGGTGATGAACCCACCATGCTCATCGTCTTCTCGAGCGCCACGAGGCCGTTGGGGGAAATATAGAGCGCCTGACATTCGGCGGCATTTGCGGAATTAACCGCCAATACCTTGACGAGCTTGTTTCGGACAGTTTTTTGGTCGAGTTTTGCCAATGCCTTGGCAACCGGGCCATCACCCTGATTGCAGATCGTCAGCTGATCAGCCGGGAAAGCGCTCCGCGCTGGCCATTCGACGAACAGGAGCATGTTCGTGATGATCGCTGCCTTGAGATCCGGTTCCGGAGCCTGGGTCTGAGCGAGTGCCCCCGGCGCGGTAAGCGCAAGCCACGCCGCAGTCAAGGATTTCAGCAGTGAGTGGGAAGGACGCATCCGGTTCATCGCCTTAAAGAGCCAATGTCCAGTTCAAGCGGAATTGCCGCCCATCCTGTTGAATTGCGCTCTGCATCATCGAGGTGCTGGTCGGGTCGGAATAGCGGCGGTTGCCCAGGTTGTGGATACTCACACTGAACTGCCCGAGCCGTGCGACTGGCGTCGATGACAGCGAAAGGTTGACGATGCCGTAACCCGGTACCGGGCCTTTGTCGCCGCGTCGCGACGACATGCCGAGCACTTCGCCCGAAGCTGACCAGCCCAATGCGACGGGCAGGCCGAAAACCAGCTTGCCCATCAGCCGGGGTGAGTTGACCAGCGTCGTTCCGTCCTCCAGTCTGCTTTGCTGCCAGGCGACGCTGCCGCGCAGGCGGTAGCCACCGGCCCACTGGTTCTCGGCGTCGAGTTCGATACCCCGTGCACGGGTCTGATTCTGGTTGGCAAAGCTGACAACGCCGGAGGAGTCCGTCGTCTGGCCGATCAGGTCGCGCATTTTGTTCTTGTAGAGACTGACGCCAATGCGTCCGCTTTGCCCGAACCGATAGTTGGCCGCCAGTTCCGTGCTGGCGATGTGTTCGGGTTGCAGATTTGGATTGCCGAACTGGCTCACTCCACCGTCGTTATAAAAGCGTTCGTACGCATTGGGAACCCGGTAAGCGCTGCCGGTCATCGCCTTCAAGCTCAGACGCTGGGTGGCTTGCCAGATGAGCGCGACGCGCGGCGACGTAACCGCCACGAAGTCGCGGTTCTTGTCATGGCGCAGCCCGACGTTCAACAGCCAGTCCGGCTGAAAGCGCCACTCGTCCTGCATGAACAGGCTGACCCGCCGTGACGGATTGTTGGTGTTGAGGATGTCGTTGTTCGGGTCAAGCTCGAAATAACGTTGTTCGACACGGGTATTCCACTGTGCGTCAATGCCGAACAGGAGTCGGTGTTGCGCGATGCCGGTATAAGCCAGATGAAACTCGCTGCCAACCCAGTCTGCCACTGCATAATCCTTTGCGTCGGGCGCAGGGGCGTAGTGATACGCGCCATCAAAGCGATAGCGGCCGGCAAAAACGCGGAACGACGGTTGCCAGGTCGTGTTGTTATCGCCCATATACCTGAGATCGATCAGGCTGCTTTCGTCGCGTGTCCAGGTGCCCTTTTCGCCGAACGAGGTCTCGTACCAGGCGGTTGGAATGTCTTTCTTGCGAGCGCTGTAGTTGCCGGTCAGGCGCCAGTTTCCCCAGCGGAACTTGGCGTAGGCCTTTTCGTAGGATTCGCCGTCAAGCCCGCGCGCGTGACCATCGTAGCTTCCGTTGTCGAACTCCGGGAAGTACAGATCGTTGCCATTGGCTTTGTGGGCAGCGAAACCCAGGAACCATTCCCTGTCGCCATCCAGCTTCTGCCCGGCCACCAGGCCCAGGCGCTTGCTGTTGTTCGTTCCGGTTTCAAGTGTCACCCGTGACCCATCGACGTCGCCGCCGCTGAGCATGACTGCATTGACCGTGCCGAACAGCGCATTTGATCCGTACACGGCCGAAGCGGGCCCGGAAACCACTTCCAGGCGTTTGATCCAATCCATTTCAATGGGCGCTTCGTTGCCGAAGCTTGCCTGATCAAAGATTGGGTCATTGCGGCGGGCGCCGTCAGTTAGCAGGAGAATGCGCGTTCCGTAATCGCCGGGACGGTTGAAACCGCGTAGCCCAAGAGATGTGTAGGCGCGGTCACTACTTGAGTAAACGCCTGACATCGTCGCCAGAGCCTCGGCCAGATTGCGATACCCGCGCTGACGCAACTCGTCTTCGCCGATGACAGCGACTGTTGCCGGCGCCTCGGTAAGCGATTGCGAAAAGCGCGAGGCGCTGACGACATCGACCCGGAGCAGGTCTTCCAGCGCCAGGTCCGTGAGTTCGGCGGTATCCGTTGCTGCGGCGACGGTCAGGGGCGAGACCAGTGTGGCGGTCAGGATTGCTGCCCGGAGAAGGTGCCCGCCTGGCATCGAAGCGAATCGACCAGAAGGTACAGGGCTCATCTCGGCTTCCTCCACTGGCGTTTCGTTACGGCCCCATCCGTCGTCGGATGGCAGCATTGGGTGCTACCGACGGCCTGAATGCTCAACAACTCTTCGAGCGGCAATTCAATCAGCAATGAAGGGTGTTGAAAAAAGTCCATGACCCGGATACGCAAGAGTTCTTCAAGTGTCAATTCATGCAACGCCGGGAAACGCGATACGGAAGCGCTCACTGCACTTGCAAGAACGAAAAACACCATGAGTATCGCACCCGGAAAGGGCTTCCTCAAGCAAGTATTAAACGTTCTGAAAGATATCATCGTCGTGAGCAAAGTCTGACCAAGGTGCCCGAAGAAAAAAGTCCTTCGCATTGTATGTCATCAAGCGCGACAAACGGCTTGGCGGGTCAAGCTAGGTGCGTTTGAACGTGTTGGTCATCGCGGCATCAATCCTGTGGGAGCCCAGTTTCACTGGGCGATTGCAGCGGTGGAACGCAAGCGCCCATCGCGCAGATGAACTGCGCTCCCAAAACGGGTAGTCGCCGATGAAGTCCAGGCCCAAATTTCACGGTGGCCAACACGTTCAAATGCACCTGGTCAAGCAATCAGTCTGACGATTCAAGAAATGGGCGCAGGATTGATCGATGTCTGGAGATGCCCGTAAACAGGGCGTTTACATTGGCTAATGTTGAAGATCCGCATGGATATTGGCTTCCAGAGCATGCCACTTTCGAAATACTTGCCAGGCGCCAAATGGCGGTGGCCGCAGGCATTGGACATTCGGCGCCTGTCGGCTAGTCGATCCGGCTTGCCAGATCCGGGCCAGTTGCAGAATTCAACCGCCGTTCCAGAGTTGTACCTGATTCTTGCCCGCACGCTTGGCAGCGTACATCGCCATGTCCGCGCATTGCGTCAGTTCTTCGACGCTTTCCGCGTGTTGGGGATAGATGGCAATTCCGATACTGCCTGATATGTGCGTTGTCGCCTCCGCAAGAACGAACGGTTCGGCCAGACTGGCGACCAATTGATTGGCGACCTGCAGGGCGGCATCTGACTCCGCAATGCCTGGCATGACGACGGCGAATTCGTCACCACCCATGCGCGCTACGGTGTCGCTGTCGCGAATCCGGCTCTTGAGTCGCTGTGCGACCTGCTGCAATACGGCATCGCCGGCGGCATGACCAAAATGATCATTGACGTCCTTGAAGCCATCGAGATCGATCCACAGCACCGCAGTGCCACTTTCGTTGCGCCTGGCGAGGCTCAATGCCTGTTTGACCCGGTCCCAGAACAGGTTGCGGTTGGGCAGATTGGTCAGCGCGTCGTGGTGGGCCAGGGTCCATAGTCGCTCATCCTGCTCGTGGCGCGCCGTGGCGTTGGTCAGCACCACGATTGCGCCGGCGATGGCTTCGCTGGATTGGCCAAGATTGATCCAGTGCGCAGCGCAGCGCAGGTTGGTGCGGTTGAGCTTGAATTCCAGCCATTGCACAGTATCGCTCTGGCCGTTCACGTTCCACACGAACTCGACATAATCGCGGTCATCGGGATGTACGAACTCAAGGAACGGGAGGCCAAGCGCTTGTTCCTGGTTGCAGCCGGTCAGTACGCTGCCATTGACGTTGATGAAGCGGCAACGTTGCTCATGGTCGATCTCCAGCACCCCAACCGGAGCCGCCGCCAGCAAGACCTGAAGATGGCGTTCCTTGGTCTCCATCTCACTATGGCTCTGGCGCAGTTCGCGCGTGCGTTCGGCCACTTCCTTTAGCAGCTCTTCGTTGTAGTTGTGCAGCAGTTCGTCTGCCTTTCGTGTGCGGGAGACATCAATGGCCGTGCCGCGATAGCCGCTCAGCTCGCCCATTTCGTTGAACAGGGGCAGGCCGTTGATCTGAATCCAGCGAAGTGCGCCTTCGTTGTCACGAAACGCGACTTCAAGGTGGTGGAAGGGCCGTTTTTGATTTACGGCCTTATCAAGTTCATCGAGTTGCGTCTGTGCGCTTTCGCTGAGGAATGAGCGCCAGAACATCCCTGCTGCGAGCTTGAAATGCTCTGCCAGAAGCCCGTTAACTTCGATGAAGTCGCCGCGGGCGTTGGATTCCCAGAGCAAGTCATTGGAGATGCTGGCGAAATCACGGTAGCGTACCGTGAGTCGCTGGCGTGCTTCCACTGCGCCGCCAAGCCACAGTCCAACGAGAGCTATGGCGGTCATCACGAACTGGTACTGAAAGGCATACGCCTGCTGGTTGAACACGGCAATCAGGATGGTCAGTCCGCCGTCCAGAAGCACAACCGTCAATACGGCGGCGCTTTGTCCGTAGTACAACGCCACGCCGGCCAGCGGCAGTAACAACAGTAATGCGATCAGCGGGAAGTGATGGTTGAGCTCAAGTGACCAGGGAATGGCAAAGACCGTCAGCAAGGCCAGCGCTACAATCAGCATGGTCATCAGGTTCTCGAACCTGCTTGCGCGACCGACTTTGCCAGGGCCCTGCAAGCATCCATGCTGCAGGTAGTGTTTCAGGCCGGGCAGTACCCGCACCAGGAGCAGGGGGGCGAGGGTGATGATGCCAATGAAATCCCCGGTCATCCAGGTGGTCAGGGCGTCCGGCCCCTGCGTCTGGGTAATGACGTCCATGTGGTACAGGCCGACGACGCCGACCAGTGCCGATAGTCCGCTTGCCACCAGCGCGGCGACGATGAACAGCGCATTGTGGGCCGGGCTGGTGAGGTCCAGCGTGTTGTTCACCCAGCGCCGGACGGGAAATATCACGGCAGAGCAGACGACCAGTGAGCCGAGCAGGTTGTACAGGCGCCAAAGCGTGTTGATCGACAGGATATCGACAATCGGAATACCCTCGAATGACGTGATCTGCATCAGCGCGAACACAACCTGAACGGCAAGCTCCAGCAGCACGCCGTTCCAGCCAAAAACCAGCAGGTTGAAAAAACGCAGCCCGGCCGGCAGAAACCACAGGCTGACGACTCCAAAGCTGACAAGGAGACGCGCGGAGTACCAGGTGCCTATCCACAACGCAATGTAAATTCCGCCAAATAGCAGAAAGCGCCGCAGCTGGCCGGGTTGTTCAAAAGTGACTGGAGAAAGGTTCATCGAGCCAGCTCGGGAAATGTGTTGTTCTTGGCCACGCAGTCGTCGGTTGGCTGCCTATTACTAAAGTATCGTTGTCTTTGCAGCGCAGGTCAATGCGCTTTGGCTTGGCTGGGATCGTCATTGACTCGCGCCTGGTCGCCACGGATACTTCGCAAATTGCACCTGAATTCCGCTTCCAATTTCCACTTCCAATCCGACTTACGAGGTACTGAACGTCATGCACATAGCACTCGCGGGCGAAGCCCTGATTGATTTTA
>JAIFNM010000225.1 GCA_020047725.1 Betaproteobacteria bacterium | reverse complement strand
ATGCGCCGGCGGTGGTGCTTGGCTCACGTAACTGGATTACCCCGGCCTATGAACTGGAGGAGCATTTCTTCCCGCAGGCCGACTGGTTTGTCGACATCATCCATGAACGCATTCAGCCGATTCCGGGGTATACGCCAACGCGTTCCTTCAATGATGTGGAAATGATGCGGAGAGCTCGGTTGGGGGTGTAGCGGACACCCGCACGTTTTCTTTGACACGAGCGTTCAGCCTATCTTTAGAAACTGATATCACCGAGATCCGATCATGAAGACCAAAGCAGTACGTCTGTACGGAAAGAACGACCTCCGACTGGAGGAGTTCGAGTTGCCGCCGATAAGAAGCGATGAAATTTTGGCCAAAGCCTACAAGGCGGCTAGTCAAGCCACCGACCATAAACGCATCCCAGGCGATGTGGCGCAGAACCCCACGATTATCGGCCACGAATTTGCCGGAGAATTGGTTGAGGTTGGCGCCAAATGGGCGTCGAAGTTCAAACCGGGCGACAAATTCTCTATCCAACCAGCCTTGAACTTTGCGGATGGTCCGGTCGGAATACTCAGTGCTCCAGGGTATAGCTACCGGTTCATTGGTGGCGATGCGACCTATGTGATCATTCCTAACGAAGTCATGACCCAAGACTGTCTCCTCGCCTATAAGGGCGAAGGTTACTACCCCGCCTCGCTGGCCGAGCCCTTGTCCTGTGTTATCGGTGCAATGCATGCCAACTACCACCTGACGCCCGGCAGCTATGTGCACAAAATGGATATTGTTGCGGGTGGTCGCATGGCCATACTAGCCGGAGTTGGACCCATGGGTCTGGCGGCGATCAACTACGTTTTGCTGCGCGAAGACCGTCGACCGGCTTTGTGCGTGATCACTGATGTCGATCAGACCCGCCTGGATCGTGCATCAGGGCTTTACTCGCCTGAATTCGCTGCCTCCCGGGGCATTGACCTGCGCTACGTCAATACTTCGCTTACCGGTTGAAGAACTCAAAGCAATTGCGGGTGGCGAAGGATTCAACGATGTTTTTGTCTTTGCGCCCGTAAAGCCGGTGGTCGAACAAGCCGATGCCATCCTCGCATTTGATGGCTGCCTGAATTTCTTTGCCGGCCCGAGTAACCCCAGTTTTAGCGCCTCATTCAACTTCTACAATGTGCACTACGGATATACGCATGTGGTGGGTACCAGCGGAGGTAACACGGACGACATGGTTGAAGCACTTGAGCTGATGAGCAAGGGGCTTGATCCCGCCGGCCTCATCACACACATTGGCGGCTTGAATTCAGTCATCGACGCGACGAATCATCTACCCGATATCGCAGGTGGGAAGAAGCTGATCTACACCCATATCGAAATGCCCTTGACCGCGATCGCGGAGTTCGAAACATTGGGCGCGTCGAACAGGGTTTACCGTGAATTGGCCGAGATCTGCAAAAACAACAATGGCTTGTGGAGCGTCGCTGCCGAAAGCTATCTGTTGGCTCATGCCGATCGGTTTTGAGTGTCTTATCCGTCTTTCTGACAGGCCAAGTTTACTGTGGGTAGATCATGTTTGAAAAGATCCGCAAGATATTTCGTTATTGAAACTGCTTCAATAACGAACGCCCCTCTGTCAGACGCTTTAGAAACGGCCATCGAAATCATGTACATCAAAGAAATGTAAAACTCGAGGCCAGTGGGACGGGTAAAGCCAGTTTAGATAGCACACAACATTTCAACCAAGTTTAGTTCTACGGCCCCAGCCACCTATCTACGTCCGAGCGAAGCTCAGCATAGTGATCGGGGCGTGCTACAGAGTAATGATGTTCTCCAAGGGTATGTCCTCAATCAAGCCAACCATACGAAAGCGCATCAGATGGACAAAAGACAGAAACGATTTGGCGCGTTTGCCGCAGCACGTAGCAATGCGTCTGATTTTTTAGGTTGAGAACATACCCCAGATATTTGAAAGAAAAGCAGCGGATGAATCAGCGTTTTACGCAAACCTTCCTGATTGCCCCGACACGGCAAGGCGTTGGACTCACCTCCGTGGCGCTGGGCATTGTGCTAACGCTGCAGCGCCTAGGGATTGAAGCCGGGTTCGCCAAACCGGTCAGCCAAGACACCACCGACACCTCCGAATACTTCGCCCAGACCCTTTTTAAGCTCCCGGTTCCCGAACCGCTTTCGCTTCGCGGAACAGCGGAACGCATCGCTGCCAACCAGAACAGCGAACTGCTCGAAGAAATTGTCAGCCTGTGCATGAGAGCTGGGCAGGGTACCGACGTTCTGGTCGTTGAAGGTCTGCACACGGACTCGTCGCAAGCCTTCGCTGCGCAACTGAATGTCGACATCGCCTGTAGCCTCAAAGCCGAAGTCATCGTTGTAGCCGATGCCTCACTTCCCGATGCCGTCGACGATTTGCATCTGAACATCAGTCAGTTTGTCAACGAAGGTTGCAAGGTCGCCGGCGTCATCTTCAACAAGGCGCCGGTAGGCTTTGACCGCTACCACGCAAAACACCGGCTCGGAAAAACGCCGATCTGGGGCATCATCCGCGACAACCCGCTGCTGCGTGCGCCACGCGCCATTGACGTGGCACGGCACCTGAAAGCCGAAGTAGTGTTGCAGGGCGAACTGAGTACTCGCCGGGTCAACGAAACAATCATTGCCGCACGCTCCGTCGCCGAAGTCATCCCGCACCTGCGTCCAGGTGCACTCGTCATTACGTCCGGCGATCGCGACGACGTCATCCTGGCCACCGCGCTGGCCGCCAGCCGCGGCATAGAACTGGCCGGTCTGCTGCTCACCCATGCCACGACGATTTCTCCACAGGTAATGGCTCTGGCGGCGCCGGCACTGAATACTGGGCTGCCGATTCTGTGCACTGCGGCCAACAGCATTGCCACCGTGTTGCGCGTCAGCAACATTCCTGACGCCGTTCCCCATGCCGATATCGCGCGCATGAACATGGTGCTCGACGCCATATCCGATGATCTAGACACTGACACCATTTCCGCTGCCTTCCACATGCCGGAGACGACCAAGCTCTCGCCCCCGGCGTTCCGTTACCAGCTTATCCAGAAAGCACGTGCCGTCCAGAAGCGCATCGTCCTCCCGGAAGGCGAAGAGCCACGCACCGTACGTGCCGCCGTCATTTGCGAAGAAAAAGGCATCGCCCGTTGTGTTCTACTGGGCAAACGTGAAGCCATCGAAAGCGTCGCAGCATCGCAGGGCATCGCCCTGCCGGCCAGCCTGGAAATCCTCGATCCCGATGTGATCCGGAAGCACTATGTTGCGCCCATGGTCGAACTGCGCAAGGCCAAAGGCCTTACTCCGGAGCAGGCCGTCGCCCAGCTTGAGGATACAGTGGTACTGGGCACCATGATGCTGGCCGTCGACGATGTCGACGGCCTTGTCTCCGGCGCCATCCACACCACCGCCAGCACGGTGCGTCCGGCTTTGCAGTTGATCAAGACCGCGTCTGACTCGTCAATCGTCTCATCGATCTTCTTCATGCTCATGCCCGATCAGGTCCTGGTCTATGGCGACTGCGCGATCAATCCGGTGCCGACGGCTTGGCAGTTGGCCGAAATTGCCAAGCAGAGCGCTGACAGTGCCAGCGCCTTCGGCATTACGCCCAAAGTGGCAATGATCAGCTACAGCACGGGCCTTTCCGGAGTCGGAGACGACGTGGACAAGGTACGCCAAGCTACCGAGATCGCCCATGAAAAATATCCTGACTTGGTCCTCGACGGCCCGCTGCAGTACGACGCTGCCTCTGTCGTCGAGGTCGGCCGGCAGAAAGCGCCAAACAGTCCCGTCGCCGGATATGCCACGGTCTTTGTCTTTCCCGACCTGAACACTGGCAACACCACCTACAAGGCCGTGCAGCGGAGTGCCAACGTCGTTTCGGTCGGCCCGATGCTGCAGGGATTGCGCAAGCCGGTCAATGATCTCTCACGCGGCGCGATGGTCGATGACATTGTGTTCACCATCGCGATTACCGCCATTCAGGCCCAGAGCTTCCCGCAGGCTAACCCCAATCTGTTTGACTGGAAGTCAATTCTGAACGCTGAACCGCAGCACTTTATTCAGGAAGAAAGTTCCCCTGCCGAGAGCGGCACATAAAGGGTCGACGAAGCCCGCTCAATAGGCAGACTAATTGAACATCGTTTTCTGTGCCGGGGGCTATTTAGGCCGATTACGATCAACCCATGTTAATTGGAGAAAAAAATGATTTCACAAACTTTACTCGCCAACGCAATTCGCGTACTGGCCATGGATGGTGTACAAGCCGCCAATTCGGGACACCCGGGCGCCCCGATGGGCATGGCCGAAATGGCCGTCGCCCTCTGGACCCGCCATCTCAAGCACAACCCCGCCGACACGAAATGGCCCAACCGCGACCGTTTCGTCCTCTCCAACGGCCACGGCTCGATGCTGCTCTACGCCTTGCTGAACCTCACCGGCTACGACCTGCCGCTCGACGAACTCAAGAAATTCCGCCAGCTGCACAGCAAGACCCCCGGCCACCCCGAATACGGCCACACCGCCGGGGTTGAAACCACCACCGGCCCGCTCGGCCAAGGTCTGTCCAACGCCGTCGGCTTCGCCCTCGCCGAACAGCTGCTCGCCGCCGAATTCAACCGCGACGGCTTCCCGATTGTCGACCACTACAGCTACACCTTCATGGGTGACGGCTGCATGATGGAAGGCATCTCGCACGAAGTTTCCTCACTCGCCGGCGTCTGGAAACTCTCCAAACTGATCGCCTTCTACGACGATAACGGCATCTCCATCGACGGCGACGTCGTCGGCTGGTTCGCCGACGACACCCCCAAGCGCTTCGAAGCCTACGGCTGGAACGTCATCCGCGGTATCGATGGCCACAATGTCGACGCCGTCGACGCCGCCATCCGCGCTGCCAAGGCGCAGAACCAGAAACCCACGCTCATCTGCTGCAAGACGGTCATCGGCCAAGGCTCCCCGAACAAGGCCGGCGGCCACGACGTCCACGGCTCGCCACTCGGCAAGGACGAAGTTGCCGCCACGCGGGCCGCCCTCGGCATCACCAGCGGCGCCTTCGAAATCGCCGACGACGTGCGCGCCGCCTGGAGTGCTCTTGCTGCAGGCGCGACGCAACAGACCGAATGGAAGAGCCTGTTCGCCGCCTACCGTACTGCGCATCCCGAACTCGCCGCTGAATTCGAACGCCGCACGCAGGGCCAGCTGCACCCCGAGTTCGCCGAGAAAAGCGCCGCCGCCCTGCAGGCCATCGTCGACAAAGCCGAAGTGCTCGCCACGCGCAAATCGTCGCAGAACGCCATCCAGGCCCTGGCCCCGATCATGCCCGAGTTCGTTGGCGGCTCCGCCGACCTCGCCCCGTCCAACCTGACCATGTGGACAGGCTGCAAGAGCGTCCGTCCCGAAGCCATGGCCGAGGGCGGCAACTACATCCACTACGGCGTGCGTGAATTCGGCATGGCCGCGATCATGAATGGCCTCATCCTGCACGGTGGCTTCCGCCCCTACGGCGGCACCTTCCTGATGTTCTCCGAATACGCGCGCAACGCCATCCGTATGGCCGCACTGATGCAGATCAACCCGATCTACGTGTTCACCCACGATTCGATCGGCGTCGGCGAAGACGGCCCGACGCACCAGCCGATCGAACAGACGGCGACCCTGCGCATGATGCCCAACCTCGACGTCTGGCGTCCGTGCGACAGCGTTGAAGCCTTCGTCGCCTGGCAGATCGCCGTCGAGCACAAGACCACGCCGACGGCGCTGATCCTGACCCGGCAGAACCTGCCGCACCAGGCCCGAGACGCGGGGCAGATTGCCGCCATCCGCCAGGGCGGCTACGTGCTCAAGGACTGTGTCGGCGCACCCAAGGCGGTGATCATCGCCACCGGTTCCGAAGTCGGCTTGGCCATTGACGCGCAGAAGGCGTTGGCCGAAAAGGGCATCGCCGTGCGCGTCGTCTCGATGCCGTCGAACTTCATGTTTGATCAGCAGGACAAAGCCTATCGCGAGGCGGTGCTACCGCGTGGTGTGCCGCGTGTGGCGGTTGAAGCGGGCGTCTCCGATTACTGGCGC
The DNA here is from genome assembly GCA_020047725.1 of Betaproteobacteria bacterium. Taxonomy (GTDB): domain Bacteria; phylum Pseudomonadota; class Gammaproteobacteria; order Burkholderiales; family Rhodocyclaceae; genus Propionivibrio. The sequence continues at coordinate 1,991 of JAIFNM010000225.1, read as the reverse complement.
AAGTACGTTGGTCTGGACGGTGCCGTGGTTGGCATCGATCGCTTTGGCGAGTGCGGACCGGCCAATCAGGTGTTCGAGTTCCTCGGCATTACGGCCGCCAAGGTGGCGGAGGCGGTTGAGCGGGTGATCGCCGGCTGAGTGCCTGCTTGCTCAGGCAGTGGGTAGAGGTCCGACTTTTTTTATGAGAACGCTGAGGAGAAAACCATGAACCAGCTCGACACGCTTTTGATGCACCCGACCGAACAGATCAATGTGATCATCGGGCGAATCTACCGCGGAGGAATGACCACAACGTCGGGCGGAAATATTTCGATCAAGGATGAAGTCGGAAACATCTGGATTACCCCTTCGGGCGTCGACAAAGGCACACTGACGGCAACGGACATCGTGTGCGTAAAGGCTGATGGCACTATCAACGGGCAGCACAAGCCATCATCGGAGTACCCGTTCCATAAGGCCATCTACGAGGCACGCCCGGAACTGACAGCCGTCATTCACGCTCATCCACCCGGACTGGTGGCCTTCAGCATTGCACGCCAGGTTCCCAGTACCAACATCGTTCCACAGGCGCGTTTAATCTGCGGCGAGATCGGCTACGCGCCTTATGGTTGTCCAGGGAGCCAGGATCTGGGTTTGAAGATCGCCGAAATTTTCCAGAACCGTCGCTTCAAGGGGGTGATCATGGAAAACCATGGTGTCGTTCTCGGCGGTACAGATTTGATGGATGCCTATCAGCGTTTCGAAACCCTTGAGTTCTGTTGTCGCACCATTGTCAATGCTGGCAAGCTGGGCAAGGTCAATTCCCTGACGGATAACCAGATCGAAACGTATCAGACGAATATTCCAAAGAATATTGCGCATTTCATGGATGTCAGCTACCCGTCGGATGAGCGCGCCTTGCGCTCCGACATGGTGAAGATCATCCGTCGTGCCTGTGACCAGGGGCTGATGATTTCGACCTACGGCACGGTTTCGGTACGCTGGCGTGGCGACGACTTCCTGATTACGCCTCGCGATGTGGCGCGCTGGGACATTACGCCGAGTGACATCGTGCAGATTCGCGGCGGCATGGCCGAGGCCGGTAAAGTGCCGAGTCGTTCCGTGGCGCTACACCAGCGGATTTTCCAGCTTAATCCGCACATCAATTCCATCATCTCGACGCAGCCGGTCAATTTGATGGCGCATGCGGTCAGTGGGATAAAGTTCGACGTGCGGACCATTCCCGAAAGCTGGATATTCCTGCAAGACGTCCCGTCAATTCCCTTTGGTACCTTGTATAGCGACGGCGATGATGTGGCTAAAATGTTCAACAGCAATCGTGTCATCCTGGTCGAAAATGACTGCGTTTTCGTGACCGGCGACAAGTTGTTGAACACTTTTGATTATCTTGAGGTGGCTGAATTCAGCGCCAACTCGCTGGTCATGGCGTCTTCGATTGGGCCACTTCAGCCGATGGGCGACAAGGAAATCGAAGAGTTGCGTGTGGTGTTTAACGTCAAGTAGCAGCAATCGAAATGGCATGACCTGGGAGCGGCATGGATATTCGCTCTCAGGGTTGATGTGTTCAAGACGCTCATGTTTATTGGCTTACAGACCGACAGCCGTCAAGATGCCTGTGCAGTTTCGAGGCTAGGCGGCAGCCGCAGTAAGTACTGCGTTTATCATTTATTTTGGTTTATAGAGACCAGCCCAAAGGAGCGATTATTATGGCCCCTCCAGGGGAATGCGCCACAACCAGACTAAATTGCAGATCGAGGCCGAAAACCGTTAGAAGCGCTTGGCGTTTCTTTCGTCAAAGTCCGATGTTTTGGCCATCCATGATCATGTTGTTCTGGCTAACGATTACGGCTTTCACGTGGCAAAGTGTCAGAAAGAATACTGAGAGTGAGTTGCGAGCCGACCTGGGGCATCAAGTAAGGCGAAGCGAATGACAAACACGAGCTGACTGACGATTATTGAACTGACCAAAATATTTCGTAGTATCTTGAGTG
>JAIFNM010000316.1 GCA_020047725.1 Betaproteobacteria bacterium | reverse complement strand
ATAGAATGCTGTGTCAAGCATGGCAATCCCACGCCCCTGTTGAAAGGTGGATTTCAAATGAAGTGCCCCGCATTCCCCAGATCACCCTTGCTGGCCGGAACTGATACGGACCAGAAGCGCGCGGAGATCTTCGATTATTTCTGTGCCACCTTTGATCGCTATGAACAGTTGTTCGATGTGCTGACCGGTGATGAGGCGTATTTCCAGAAACCGATCAGCTTGCGCCATCCGCTGATCTTCTATTTCGGCCATACCGCGACCTTTTTCATCAACAAGCTGATGCTGGCCGGCTGGATCGAGCAGCGCATCAACCCGCGTTTCGAATCGATGTTTGCCGTCGGTGTCGACGAAATGAGCTGGGATGATCTGAATGAGGCCCGTTACCAGTGGCCGAGTGTGGGCGAGGTCCGGGCCTATCGCCAAGCAGTTCGAGCGACTGTTGAGCAGTTGATTCGCAGCAAGCCTTTGTCCCTCCCGATCACCTGGAATGACCCGTGGTGGATTATCCTGATGGGTATCGAGCATGAGCGAATCCACCTGGAAACCTCGTCGGTACTGATCCGCCAGCACGCGCTCAAATACGTCAAGCCACATCCGGCCTGGGCGCCTTGCCGGGAAACTTCAGAGGCGCCGCAAAACGCGCTGGTTGCCATTCCAGCGGCCGGAGTGCGCCTTGGCCGGGCACCAAGCGATTCCATCTACGGCTGGGATAACGAGTTCGGCGTCCATGAGGCCAGCGTTGACCCATTCAAGGCCAGCCGCTATCTCGTTTCCAATCGCGAGTTCCTGGCCTTCGTCGAGGCCGGCGGCTATGAGGACGATTCCCTGTGGCAGGAAGAAGGCGCCGGCTGGAAAAAGTTCACCCAGGCGCAACACCCCACCTTCTGGGTCAGGGACGGAGCGCAGTGGCGTCTACGTCTGATGCTGGAAGAGGTGCCGATGCAGTGGGACTGGCCGGTGGAAACCAATTATCACGAGGCCAAAGCGTTTTGTCAGTGGAAGACACGGGTCAGTGGTCAGCCGGTTCGCATGCCGACGGAAGACGAATGGCAGGCGCTGTGCATTTTCGCCGGTGCTGGCAATCTGGCGCCCGGGCAGGCCAACCTCCAGCTTGATCATTATGCCTCGTCGTGCCCAGTCACGCAGTTTGCGCAGGGCCCGCTGTTCGACGTGGTCGGCAACGTCTGGCAGTGGACCGAAACGCCGATCTATCCATTCGACGGCTTCCAGGTTCATCCGATCTACGACGATTTCACGACGCCGACATTCGATGATCGCCACAACCTGATCAAGGGTGGTTCCTGGATTTCCTGCGGCAACGAGGCTTTGCCGGAGTCGCGTTATGCTTTCCGTCGCCACTTCTTCCAGCATGCCGGGTTCCGCTATGTCGCCTCCGGCGCGCCGGTTGCCGAACCGGCCTCGAACTACGAAACGGACCGGATGGTTTCGGAATACGCCGAATTCCACTATGGCGACGAATTCTTCAATGTGCCCAATTTCCCGCGTGCGCTGGCGCGGCTGGCCATCGCCGCGATGGGCGACAAACCGGCCTTAAAAGCGCTCGATCTCGGTTGTGCCACCGGTCGGGCGAGTTTCGAGCTGGCGCGGCATTTCGAGCAGGTGACCGGCATCGATTTTTCCGCCCGTTTTATCGGTCTCGGCGTTCGTATGGCCGAGCAGGGAAGGCTCCGCTACACCCTGGTCGATGAAGGCGAACTGGTGTCCTACAAGGAGCGGACGCTTGCGGAATTGGACCTCGATACGATGGCGTCAAAGCTTGATTTCTATCAAGGCGATGCCTGTAATCTCAAGTCGGTATTTACGGGCTACGACCTTATTTTGGCGGCCAATCTGATCGACCGCCTCTACAACCCGGCGCTGTTCCTTGAGTTGGTGCATGAGCGTCTCAACCCCGGCGGCCTGCTACTGATCGCTTCACCCTACACTTGGCTGCCGGAACATACCAAGCGAGAAGCGTGGATCGGTGGATTCAAGAAAGACGGCGAGAACTGCACCACGCTCGATGGTTTGAAAGCCATGCTCGGCAAGCACTTCAGGCTGGTTCAGGGGCCGTTGTCCGTGCCTTTCGTAATTCGTGAAACAAAACGCAAATTCCAGCACTCGCTCTCTGAAGTGAGCATCTGGGAACGTTGCTAAGGCCGTTAAGGAAACAAGGGTGAAAAAAGCATGAGACGTCTGAATATCTCGCACGTGACCGAGTACCGGTTTCCGACACCGGTGGCGCTGCAGCCGCATCGTCTGCGGCTGCGCCCCCTTGAGAGCCACAGCCTGCGGATCGAATCGTCGACGCTCGATATCTCGCCAGCTCACACGATCCGCTGGTATCGCGATGCCCTCGGCAACTCGGTGGCCATGGTTAACTTCGGAGAATTGGCCAATACACTGCACGTGTTGAGCGAGGTGGTCATTAGCGTTTATGACGATGCGCCGCTGGATTTCCTGATGGAGGATTACGCTGTCAGTTTGCCGTTTGCCTACGCCATCGGCGAGCAGTCCGATCTCGCGCCTTTCGAGCAAAGCGTGTATCCAGAGGACCATCCGGCGCTACATGTCTGGCTTGAGGGGCTGGGTCTGCTCAAACGTCCGGTTGAAACCTTCACGCTGCTGACGCAGTTGAACTGCGAAATCGCCAATCAGTTCACCTACCAGATCCGCGAGGAAGAAGGCGTTCAGTCACCGGCAAAAACCTTGTTGCTGAACAGCGGTTCGTGCCGCGACTTCGCGGCCCTGTTCATGGAAGCCTGCCGCTACATGGGTCTGGCCAGCCGTTTTGTCAGCGGCTATCTGCACATGCCGAATAACGAAACGGGGAATGCCACCACCCATGCCTGGGCCGAAGTCTACTTGCCCGGCCCCGGCTGGAAGGGCTTTGATCCAACGAGTGGCCTGATTACTGGCGACCACCACATCCCGGTCGCCGTGGCACGGCATCCCGAGTCGGTACCGCCGGTATCAGGGAGCTTTGTTGGCCCGGCCGGGCAACGCCCGTCGCTGATCGTGTCCGTTAGGGTCAGCGATCTTGGGCTTGGCCAAACAGTCTAAGCCACAGAAAGCCAAGGCTACCCGCGATCAGCGAGGCAACCAGGATAGCCATTTTTGAGGCGTTGATAGTCGCAATATCGCCGGTGAAGGCGAGTCCGGCAATGAAGATTGACATCGTAAAGCCGATGCCGCCGAGGATTCCGGCGCCAAAAATGTGCCGCCATGCCAGGTCCGACGGCAGGCGGCACAAGCCGCTGAGTACTGCAACGAAACAAAGCAGCGTTACCCCCAAGGGTTTGCCGAACAGCAAACCGGTGATGATGCCGACACTATTGGGGCTGGTGAGGTTCTGCATCCAGTCCGGGCTGATCAGGATTGCCGTGTTGTCCAGGGCGAATATCGGCAGAATGATGAATGCGACCGGTTTGTGCAGGATGTGTTCGAGCCGGTGCGAGGGAGATTCCTGATCCCCATCCTTGGCAGAGTACGGGATGGCAAAGGCCAGCAGAACGCCGGCTACGGTGGCGTGGACCCCCGACTTAAGTGTCAGCAACCACATCAGCGCGCCACCCAGCAAGTAGGGTAGCAGGGCCATCACCCGGAAGAACCGGTTCAGGCCAATGAGCAGCAGCCACACGGCCAGTGCTCCCGCCAGGTAGCCGACAGAAACCTGTGCCGTATAGAAAACGGCAATGACGATGATCGCGCTCAGATCGTCGATTACAGCAAACGCGACAACAAAGACTTTCAGCGACGCAGGAATGCGGTTTCCGAGCAAAGCCAGCGCCCCAAGGGCAAAGGCAATGTCGGTAGCCATCGGAATGCCGATTCCGGCTTGCGTTGGCGTACCTGTATTGAGCGTGAAATGGATGAGCGCCGGGGTAATTATTCCGCCAATGGCCGCGAAGAGCGGCAACAGAGCGTTCCGGAAATTCGACAGTTCGCCGCTGTATAGCTCGCGTTCGAGCTCAAGACCGATGAGCAGAAAGAAAACGGCCATCAGCGCATCGTTGATCCAGTGCTCAAGGCTGAGTCCCCCAACCTCGGTCTGCCAGAAACTTATGTAGCTGGAGCCTGCTGAGACATTGGAAAGCAACAGCGAGATGACCGTGCAGGCGATCAGCAGAATCCCACTCGACTTCTCGGAATTGAAGAAATTCTGAAAGGTCGACGTCAGCTTTTGTTGTACGTCGCGCATGACCATCTTTGCGGCAACTTAAGTCGTGCCGCGATTTTTACCCTGGACCCAAAGGACATCCCCACGGCCGCCGGCAACGTTGAGGGCGCGGCCGAAGACAAAGAGCAGGTCGGACAGGCGGTTCAGGTATTTGCGGGCCAGGTCGGAAACGCTTTCGTGGTTGGCAAGATGTACAAGGCGACGCTCGGCGCGACGGCAGACAGTGCGCGAAAGGTGGGCCAATGCGGCCGCACGGGTTCCGCCGGGCAGGATGAAGTCCTTGAGCGGGCTGAGTGTATCGTTGAATTGCTCGACTAGTTCTTCGAGACGGACGATGTGCGCTTCGCTGATGATGTTGGTGCCAGGAATGCAGATTTCTCCGCCCAAGTCGAAAAGGTCATTCTGGGCACCAAGCAAAGCGTCCCTGATTGCTGCCGGAATCTCTTCGGTCAACAGCACGCCCAGGCTGGAATTGAGCTCGTCGATTTCCCCGATCACTTCGATGCGCAGACAATCCTTGGTGACTCGCGATCCGTCACCCAATCCGGTTGTGCCAGCATCGCCGGTGCGTGTAACAATTTTCGAAAGGCGGTTGCCCATGGCTGGTTTCCTGAGGAGAATGCGAGGTTGGTCGGACAGCTGATTATATCGGAAGGTTCTGCCAGTTTTTTATTACACAACGCGGGGTATTCGCCTGACGTATTAGAGGGCAGCAGAGGGAGCTATGGCAATCGAAAAATCACTTCTTGTGGATTTGTCAGGGGACGAAGGGAAGAGTGTAAAACGCCTGATCGAAAAGGGCGTCACCATTCCACCACAGCCCCGAGTTCTGCAGGAACTGCAGGAGAATCTGGTGCGAGGGGTTGCCGATGTGCGTGTGCTGGCGCGTATCATCGCCCAGGATCCAGGGATCGGCTCCGTTCTTTTCAAAGTGGTGCAGAGCGCGGCTTTCCGCAAATTCCTGCCCTTTACTTCGCTTGAACATATCCTTCAGGCCATCGGCATTCAGCAGACGGGAAATCTGGTCCGCGCTATAGCGCTTTCGTCGGCAATGCCGTCGAAGCATAACCGGAAAGCGCTTGAAGCGTTCTGGGCGCGCTCTCAGGCGATTTCGGAGCTCGCCATGCTGATCGCCGATGACCGGGTGACCGTGTGCAATATCTTTCCTGATCAGGCGTGCCTGGCCGGTATTTTCCATGATTGTGGCGTTCCGGTGCTGATGCAGCGGTTCTCTACCTATTGCAAGGACATGCGTCTCGACGAGCCGGGGGGCTGGACGGATCTTGCCGAAGAGGATGCTCGCTTCAACGCGGATCATTGCGTGATCGGCTATCTGGTCGGTAAACACTGGAAGCTCCCGGATTTCATCTGTGATGCCATTCGCTATCATCATGACATGGCACGCATCGAGAATCACGCGGCACGCACCATGGTGGCGATATTGCAGCTGGCGATCCATATCTATTGCATTGATCAGCGGCTGAGCAGTCCGGAATGGAATGCGGTGCGCGAAGAAGTACTTGATGAACTGGGTCTGAGCGAAGAGATGCTCCCCGAGGTGCTTGATGTCATTCTTGAGCGCTATCACAGCCGGGTTTAAATCATAGGGGGCAATGAATGAGGTGTGCGGGCCGCCGTGAAAGCGGGGTGCAATGCTTCGGGTTTTATGTGCTTCCTCTACTGGCTTGGTCCGTATTGGGGCCGTCTGGTCAGTCTGTCTCTGGCTAGGCCAAACGTGATACTCTGCCGGGCTTGGGGGGAGTCAGTAGAATGCCAATAATTATTGATGCTTGCGTCGCCCAGCATCAGGGGGATCGCAAGGAGCAACAGGATCGCGTTGCTCTTGTTCCGCATCCCAAAGGTGGTGGCGTTGCGCTTGCGGTTGTCGCGGATGGTATGGGTGGGCATACCGGCGGGGTGTTGGCCGCCCAGCAGGTCATTCATACGGCGCGCAACAACCTTGAACAGTTTTCGGCACGCAGTGAATTGCCACGCACCATGCTTGAATCAAGCTTCAACGAGGCGCACATGCTGATCAAGGCATCGCGCTTTATGAATGAGAAGGATCCGCATAGCACCGCAGTAATGTTGCTCCTGCAGCCAGGCAAGGTGACTTGGGCACATTGCGGGGATAGCCGTCTTTACCGGTTTCGCGGTGATCGGCCTTTCTTCCAGACGACCGACCACTCTTATGTTGAACAACTGGTGGCCAAGGGGAAGATTACGCCGGAGCAGGCGCTGGTTCATCCCAACCGTAACATTCTGATTACATCGCTTGGCGGCAACGAAGTGCCGACGGTTGAATATGGCGAAGCCGACGATTTGCAAGCTGGTGATTCTTTTCTGCTGTGCTCGGATGGTCTCTGGGCCTACTTCTGTGATACTGAGCTGGGAGGTGTGCTGGCCGCTTACTCGGCTCGCGAAGCCTCAGAGCTGCTGATCAGTCGAGCGAGGACACGCGCCCAAGGAGAAGGTGACAATGTCTCGCTGGCAATTTTGAAACTCGTGGAAGCGCCTGCAGAGAAAAAAAAGGCCGCCTGACCGTTACGAACGGGCAGGCTGCGTCTTACTTTTTGCCTAGTCCGCCGAGTAGGGCCGCGACCAGGCGGCGCGGTTTGTGTGGGTGCTCCATGTGAGCCACGATCTTGGCCGTTTCAGCGTCTGCCGGTGCGGCCATGGGATGAGGCACTGCACTCTCATACGGTTTGCTGAAATCAAAACCGTCTGCTGCAATGTGACTCTTGCGTCGGCTACCGGTGAGGGTGTTTGTCGAAGAATGCTCGCGCTCACGACGTGGTTTTGCGGCTGGCGCAACAGAGGTCGATGGTGCCGGCGGACGTCGATGATGACTCTTGCGGCCGGTCGGTGGGTACTCGTAATCGTATTCCGGGTCGAAGCCGGGAATGATGACCTGTTCGACCTGGATCTTGATCAATTTTTCGATATCGACCAGATACTGGACTTCATGCGCTGAAACCAGCGAAATCGCCGTGCCCTGCTTGCCGGCGCGACCGGTGCGGCCGATTCGGTGGATGTAGTCTTCCGGCGTGTGTGGAAGCTCGAAGTTGATAACGTGCGGCAGGTCATCGATGTCCAGGCCGCGCGCCGCGACGTCGGTGGCGACCAGTACCAGCGCCGTGCCGTCCTTGAAGGCTTCCAGCGCCTTCAGGCGATCCAGCTGGCTTTTGTCGCCGTGAATAGAGTCGGCGGCAATGCCGGCGCGTTGCAGTTCGCGAGCGAGCTTGTTGGTTTCGATCTTGGTGCGGGTAAAAACAAGAACCTGATTGTATTCCGACGACTTGAGCAGTTTGACCAGTAGCGCGCGCTTGGCATCAGCAGCGACCGGATGTACGCGGTGGGTGATGGTTTCGGAGACGGTGTTGCGTTTGGCGACTTCGATCAGTACGGGCGACTGGAGCATCCGGTCGGCCAGCTTCTTGATTTCTTCCGAGAAGGTCGCAGAAAACAACAGGCTCTGTCGCTGTTTCGGCAGCAGATTGATGATCCGCGTTACGTCCGGCACGAAGCCCATGTCGAGCATGCGGTCGGCTTCGTCGAGGACGAGCGCCTGCACGCTGCCGAAGTTGAGGCATTTCTGTTCAACAAGGTCCAGCAGACGACCTGGCGTAGCGACCAGCACTTCGATGCCCTGGCGGATTTCGGCGATCTGCGGTTTTATGTCGACGCCGCCGTAGGCGCACAGACTGCGGATCGGAATGTACTTGCTGTAAGTCTTGACCGATTCGTAAACCTGAATAGCCAGCTCGCGGGTCGGCGCCAACATCAATACGCGTACCGGGTGGCGCGCTGGTGACGGGCTGGGGCTGGCAAATGGGAGAATTTTCTGGAGTAGCGGCAGGGTAAATGCGGCGGTTTTTCCGGTACCTGTCTGGGCGCCGCCCATCAGATCTTTACCAGAAAGAACTATCGGAATGGCTTGCGCCTGAATTGGCGTTGGATCCGTGTAGCCTTCTTCGGAAATGGCTCTTAGCAGCTCGGGCGCGAGGCCGAGTTCGTCAAAACGCATCGGCAGCGCCTATAAATAAATTTGGAATCAATGGCATAGGGCGAGGATTATACACCTTTTGCACGTTTTCCCGTGTGCCGCGTCGGGCGGCGTCATTGCTCAATTCCTTGCCTTGGATCAGCGCGGAATCATCTGGCTCAGCGCTCGCTCCGCCGCATCATCAAAAAGTGACGATTCGGAGACAATGCGGGCGCGACCATCACGAAGTTGTTGTTCAAGCAGAGCGGAGGCCAGGGCGACAGCGTAGCCCCATCCCGGGTTGAAGAGCAGGATGGTTCCGGAGGGCGACCCCTGCCAGCAATAGCGACCGCAAAGGTGTTCGCCATCGGGAAGGCGAAAACTGATCCAGTCTCCATCTTTCCAGGCGCTGCCGCCAGTACGCCACGGAGATTGGGCCGCAGTTGGCTGACCAAGGTATTGCACCAGTTTCCCGTCTCGTTCGAGGATCTGAACGGACAGGGTGCCGCTGGTGGCGGATCGGTTGATCGGCGTTGGTGGAAGTTCGGCACGGAGTATTGCTACGTCCGGCCGACTGCGTAGGGACGCCGTTTGCAGGTCGAAACAGGTATTGAGGAAAGGTGTCCTTTCCTCGCTTGAAACTCCCAGGAGATCCAACCCAGCGTTGATGCGTTTGAGCAGCGAAGGGATCAGAGAAAGCAGCGTTTTTCGTTCTTCAGCCGTTTGCTTCGGCTCAAAGCTCCAGAGCAGTTGCTCGATTGCGTTGTCGAACTCTTTCCAGAGCGAACCGGTCAGGCCACCGTCGGAACACGCCGCTTGCATTACCCTTAACCAGTAGTCCGACAGAAAAGCTCGGACGGCCGGCTGCGCCGTTCGGGCCAACGCCTTGTCCAGCCAGTCCTGTGCTCCGGATCGGGACGCCTCGCGGTTTTCGTGCTCCAGTACCAGTTGTACGTACGCCTGCGCTACCGTCTGTAGCGATTGGTCACGCTCCGCGATCAATGCCTCGATTTCAGCCAGGTGCGGCGAGAGATCGGCTTCGTTGGTCTCCAGCGTCGAACGTACGGCGTCAGCCAGTTTTCCGAGGCTGATGCATACCGCGTGATCGCGTCCGGTATCCTGATCTAGCCCGATAGCGGCACGCGCCATGCGGTTAACCAGCCGGCGGGCCGGGTGTTTAGTGTCTGAAAAGAACGACGTGTCGATAATCGCCAGCTTGAGCAGCGGGATCTGCAGGCGGCCGATGGCGGCTTTGACGGCATCGGGCAGGTCTGGTGCAGCAAAAATCGCCTCGAAGATAAGTGAAAGCGTGTCAAGGGCGATGGCTGCAGGCTTGCCCAGGGGGAGATCCAGATCTTTGGAGCGGAGCGCACACAAGGGTTGTTGTTCGCCCATGTTGTCGGAGGCATTGCTGGTCAGGGCAGAAATCTGCTGTGATTCAAGGACGCGTAGCCGCTCCATGAGGTGGTTGAGCATGATCAGGGTTGAGGCATTGAGCATCACGTTACCCGTGCCGCCCGCCGAATCGCCTGCCGTATTGCCGGTCAGGAATCCCGCCGGGACAACATCGTCAGCACCCAACTGCTGGTGCATGGCCTGCTGCAAGGCAGACAGCGCATCGGTGCTGGATGTGCTAACACCCGGGCCGCCTGAGCCAGAACTCATCGGTGGCTTGCCGCTGCTTCCTCGCTGGATGGCTTGAATTTGAGCTGGTTCAACGTGGTGGCGCTCAAGCAGATCGTAGAGTTCCACATAGAGGTCTGGCAATCGCAACTGGAGTTGCTCTTCCAGGCGGTCAAGTCGATCCAGCTTCTGATCAAGTGTGTTGCCGCCTTCGTCGCAGATCGACCATAAACCTTGGCAAATAGGTTCGAATCCGACAGGGTTGTTTTCCATCGACATTTTCGGCTGATGCAGCAACGTCATATAGCGCAACTGGACGCGCCAGTGCTCGATGCGTTCATTGCCCTTCAAATGATTGGCAATGTTGCCGATGCGAATCTCCAGTTCGAGGTCGTCGTTGCCGACCAGCGAAATGCGCGACGCCGTCAGTCCGGCGGTCAGTCCAAAACCGTCCTGCTGAGTTGCTGTGGCCAGTTCGTCATGAGCCTTGCCAATTTCGCCGGCGAAGGCTTCAATGACTGTGGCGGGGACGATAATCGATTCCTTGAGAATGTCTACCAGCCGGCGTACAAAAATCTCGCGACAATCACGAAGGACAAAAAAGGAGTCTTCGTGATGTACGGGTGTCGTTACGTTCTGCTCGGGTTGGTCAGGCATTGCTTCGATTCACGAGGTCTTGAATTGGGCTCAGGAGGGCGCAGACAGTCTGGTTAGCCGTCGATGTTGATGTGCGTGACGATTTCCTTGAGCGTGGCATCGGCGAGTTCGTTTTCCACCTGGCAGGTGCCGGCAGCATGGTGTCCGCCTCCACCATATTTGAGCATCAATTCGCCGACGTTGGTCCGGCTGCTGCGGTCGAGAATCGATTTGCCCGTGGCAAAAACGGTGTTCTGCTTCTGCACCCCCCACAGCACATGGATTGATATGTTGGTCTGCGGGAAGAGCGCGTAAATCATGAATCGATTGGTGGCGTAGATGGTTTCCTCATTACGCAGATCGAGTACAACCAGATTTGCATGAACCGTGCTGCAGCGCTGAATCTGCTCCTTGGCCTTGATGGCATGTTCGAAGTAGAGCTCCACGCGCTCCTTGACGTCCGGCAGATTGAGGATTTCGTCGATGCCGTGATTGCGGCAATACTTGATCAGATCCATCATCAGCGTGTAGTTGCTGACGCGGAATTCGCGGAAGCGGCCCAGTCCGGTGCGCGAATCCATCAAGTAGTTGAGCAAGACCCAGTCTTTGGGTTCGAGAATTTCGTCACGCGAAAACTGCGCAGAGTCGGCTTTATCGACCGCGTCCATCATGTCGTTCGCGATGTTCGGGAAGGTCGTCTTGCCTCCGTAATAGTCATAGACCACACGTGCGGCTGACGGGGCATGCGGCGAGATGATGCGATTTGAACGATCACCGGCGATGCGGATGGTTTCGGACTCGTGGTGATCAAAAGCCAGGTGCGCGGCGGGGACATAGGGCAGGTTGGTGGTGATGTCCCGTGCCGAGATGTCTATCTTCCCGTCCTGCATGTCTTTCGGGTGGACGAACTTGATGTCGTCGATCAGGTCGAGTTCATTGAGCAGCACGGCACAGACGAGGCCGTCGAAATCGCTGCGCGTTACCAGGCGGTATTTTTCTTGACTCATGCTTGACTCCTTTATGTGGAGAGTATCGAAAATGGGAGGCGAGGATGCAGTGTTCTGCCCAACTCAAAATCAGTGTGCGACCTTGTCTGCGGGCTTCTTGTCGGCTTTTGCCGCGGTTGATGTCTCTTCGGTGGTTGCTACCCGGCGCTTTGTTCCTGGTGCGGGAACTGGTGGGAGTTGAGGTTCGACAGTCTCTAGCTTGTTGTCGCGCATGTAGGCGTCCATGTCGCGCCAGCCCTCGTAGATCGCCGCTTTTGGCAGCCACGAGTAAATGGAATAGCAGTCTTCAATGGCTCGTCCGGACTGGCGACAGGCACCTCCGACTGCCTTGCCTTCGGCGTCGGTGCGGGCGGCTTTCGCAACCTGGTCTTCAATTCCCATTTGTTGCTGGATGATGTCGCAGCCGTTCAGGCCGAACACCAGTATGGCAACGATCAAGACTGTCCGCAGAGACTTCCCTGACTTGTCTGGCACGATGATCCCTGGCGATTTATTTTGATAAGTGTCATTTTAACCATAAAAGCTGGCTCGACGACCGATGTCTTTCCCCTCAGGATGACCCCTTGGTGCTCCAGACACTATAATCCTCCCTTTGTTGCTCTATCCAAGGAAACCCAATGCGTTTGTCGAGATTTTTCATTGCCGTGAGCGGGTTGGTTCTGGCCGTTCCCGCAATTGCAGCCAAGCCCCCAAAACTGGCTCCACCTCCTGTTGTAACTGTCCCTGCCCAGGTCGAATTGTCACACCAGCTTGATGAAGAGCGCGCTTCACGCCTCGAGCCCCTCATCGAGCGCTTCAACAGTCAGCATAAGGATGTTCAGGTCAAAATGGTGCATCGTGTAGAGGGTGATGCGCCGAAGGGCATTAATCTCGTTACACGCGAGGACTATTCACGGTTTCTGAGTAACAAGGCGAAGTTCAGGCCTCTCTTTGAAGTCATGCGGGAAGCCAGGCAGCCACTTGATCCCGGGAAGCTGTCGCCTGAGTTGCGCGATGGCCTGGCTGACGCAAAGGGGCAACTATTTGCGCTGCCGATGGCATTTTCGACGCCCGTACTGTACATCAACAAGGCGGCATTTCGAAAAGCCGGGCTTGACCCTGAGATGCCACCAAAGAGTTGGGCTGATACGCAGGAAATAGCCGGCAAACTGGCTGATTCGGGCAGCAAATGCCCGTTTACAACTTCCTGGCCTGCCTGGGTTCATATTGACAATCTGGCGGCCTGGAATGGTGCCGACGTGTCCGATGCCAAAGGTAATCTGAACTTCAATGGCCTTGTCGAGATCAAGCACGTCGCCATGCTTGCTACCTGGCACAAGAGTAAGTATTTCTCGTACTTTGGCCGCCGTGACGAGGCGGATCGCCGATTTGCCAACGGTGAATGCGCCATGCTGACGAGTTCTTCGTCGCTTTCCGCGACCCTGTCTGAGGGTGCCTCACTTGAAGTGGGAGTTTCTGCGCTGCCATATCACGATGATGTGCATGGAGCTCCAAAAAATACGCTGGCTGATGGAGCTTCGCTGTGGATCGCCAGCGGCTTGAAACCGGCTGAAACGAAGGGTGTCGCGGCGTTCGTGAATTTCATCCTCAGTCCCGAGGTGCAGATCGAAATGACCGTGGCTGGTGGTTACCTGCCTATGACTCCTGTGGCTCGTGCGGCAGCGGGCAGCAAATTGCTCAAGACCGATCTGGCTGGACTCAAGGTGGCTTCCACACAATTGCTTGGCAAAGCCTTGTCGCCGTTGGTTCGTGTTTCGCAGATCGAGCGTGTGCGAATTATTGTCGAGGAGGAGCTTGAAACCGTCTGGGCAAACAAGAAGCCGGCTAAGGAAGCCCTGGATAACGCCGTTCAGCGGGGTAATGCGATTCTGCAGCAACTGGTGGCAACCAAGATCAAAGGTGGAAAATGAACAGAACGATAGTCGATTGGCCGCTCCCGCGTGTCGTCGCACACCGCTGCGGCGGTTCATTGGCTCCTGAGAATACGCTGGCCGGCTTGCGTATCGCCGCAGCGCTGGGGCTCAAGGCGGTCGAGTTCGACGTCATGCTTTCGTCCGACGGTACCCCCTGGGTGATTCACGACGAAACCTTGGAACGTACAACAAATGGCACGGGTCGAGTATGTGATACGTCGGACCGGGTACTGCGGGGCCTTGATGCCGGTGTGTATCAGCATCGTTCTTTTGCCGGGGAGCCATTACCCACGTTCGAAGCGATTGCTGCACTGTGTCGCGAACTTGGTCTGCAGGCCAACGTTGAGATCAAACCTGCGACCGGGTTCGAGACTCTTACCGGTGAAGTTGTCGCCCGGCGAATTCTGGCCTTGTGGCAGGGCGCCCCCTTGCCGCTGGCGTCTTCATTCTCTGAGGTTGCGCTTGAATCGGCTCGCCGGGTGGCGCCGCAGCTGCCGCTGGGCTATCTGTGTGATCGTCCGCCGGTTGATTGGCAGCAACGTCTTGATGCCGTAGGAGCCTACAGCCTGCATTGCTCCGGCACGGAGATTGATGATTCAGTAATCAAAACCGCAAACGAGATCGGCATTCCTGTATTGTGCTGGACCGTCAATGACCGGTGTGAGGCTGAGGATTTGCTGAAGCGCGGCGTGACGTCGGTGATCGCTGATCGAATCGATATTGTCGCCAGCGTGTAAATTTTTGTTTCTGGTTTACGAGTTGTTACAAAGTACCGGATTGCCATTGATGGAGGCATGCGTTAATTCGCACATGGGATAACCCATACCAATCATCACAAAGAATGGAGATCGGAATCATGAGCATACTCAGGACAGCATTTGTTTCTCTCGTATTGGCCGCGCCGTTAGCTGCTTTTGCCCAATCAACGGCTACGCCCAAGATTGATCAACGGCAGGCCATTCAGGAGCGGCGCATCGAGCAGGGCGAGCAGTCGGGTACGCTAACGCCGAGAGAGGCTGCGCGCCTTGAGCGAGGTCAGGATCGTCTGCAGGCAAAGGAAGACAAAGCCAAGGCGGACGGTGTCGTGACGAAGCGCGAGCGGGGTGGTCTTCAGCTGGCCGAAAACAAGCAAAGTGCGAGAATTTACGGACAGAAGCACGACCGCCAGCACGATTTCAACCACAATGGCAAGATTGATCGTCCGCATCCCGACCGCAAATGATCAGCTCATTTGGTCTCAACAATAAACCCGCTTCGGCGGGTTTATTGTTGAATTTGTGCCAAGTATTCAGTCTTGCTTGTGATCGTGGGTGAGACTGACCAGATTCGGGTCGTCGGCGTGGTCGATGAGAATGCGTCTTACTCGGTCTTGCCATAGTGTTGCAAAGACTTCGGCGACAACTGGATCGCGTTCGCCAGCCAACAGCCGTTGCAACAACAGAGCGGTACGTGCATCGGGCACGACCTGCTCAAGGTGTAGTGCGGCTGTAATACGCTGATCGTTATCCCTGCGGGTGAAGCTGATATCACCTGGCAGGCCGATTTCCTCGAAGTTGAGCAGGTGGCGTCGCGAGAAATGACCGGTGATGCCCTTGAAACCGCCGACACCGGCTGCGCCGGTGATCAGGCCGATAGCAGCGGCCATCACACCAGCAACTCCATCCTCTTGCGCTTCACGGAAGTCGACCTGGATTTCGCCGCGCTCCGGCAGTTCGTCCGGGTACAGTGCGACCAGAGCGCGACTGGTCAGCAGATACGCGCCAGCTACAGTCGGGCAGGAATGGCCGGCGAGTTTCACCACGTCGGCGTAACGATATTCGATGATGCCACCGTCAGCCGCCCCGAGAAATTCGGCCAATCGGTCATGCACGGCAATCGGCTGAACTTCGGAAAAGAAGGACGGGAAAGCCATGCGTTCAGAGCGTGTTTTTCTGGATCAGCTCGATTTTGTAACCATCCGGATCTTCGACAAAGGCAATGACCGTTGTCCCGTGCTTCATTGGACCAGCTTCTCGAGTCACCTTGCCGCCTTTGGTTTTGACCTGTTCGCAAGCCGCATAGGCGTCGTTCACCGCCAGCGCGACGTGACCAAACCCGTTGCCCAGGTCGTAAGAGGTGGTGTCCCAGTTGTGCGTGAGCTCGAGCACGGCACCTTCACTTTCGTCGCCATAGCCTACAAAGGCATTGGTAAAGCGACCTTCGGGATAATCCTGTCGGCGCAGCAGGCGCATACCAAGGACTTCGGTGTAGAAAGCAATCGAGCGATCAAGGTGGCCAACGCGGATCATGGTGTGCAGGATTTTCATGCGGATTCCTTAGCAGGTGTTCGGATCGAATGCGATTTGGTGCATCCAAGGGTGGATTGATTTTATCTCGATTTGAGGGCTGTTATGCTCGAGGGTTCCAAACTACGTTGAATTGCAATACCTCAGGCGGCATTTTCCAGCCAGTGCAGCACTGGTTGCGTAGAGCGCATCAGGATCAACCGGTTTGCCGATGTGATCATTCATGCCGGCGTTCAGACAGGCTTCCCGGTCCTCGTGAAAAGCGTTGGCTGTCATTGACAGAATGAACGGCCGGGCAGCTTTGCCCGGCATTTGGCGAATGGCTCGGGTGGCATCCAGGCCGCCCATGATGGGCATCTGCATATCCATTAGAACGAGGGTGTAGTCATTGTTGCTGGCCCGATCTATCGCCTCCTTGCCATTGCCGACCCAGTCGACAGAGAGACCGGCAATACCGAGAAGTTCCAGGGCTACTTCGCGACCAACCAGGTCATCCTCGGCCAGCAATACCCGTTGTCCCCCAAAACGTGCCTTGATGACGTTTTCCAGCAGCACGCTACCGTGTGCATGTGACGAATATCCGGACCTGGTAAGTGCCTTGCGCAGGCGTGCCGTCAGCCAGAAGGTACTGCCGACTCCCAACTGGCTTTCAACGCCTAAGTGACCACCCATGCTGTGCGCAAGGTGACGAATGATGACCAGTCCAAGGCCGGTAACGCCGTATTTTTCGCGTGCTTGAGTTGTCTTCCTGGGCGAATGCCTTGAATATCTGAGCCTGCTGTTCGGCGGAGAGACCGATCCCCTGATCGCGAACTTCAACACGCAGGAGAACGCTCAACTCGTCTTCCTCCGCCACGCGCATGCGTATGGCGATTTTTCCTCGTTCGGAGAATTTGATGGCGTTGCCGACAAAGTTGATCAGGATCTGCGTCAGCCGCAGCGAGTCGCCGAGCAGGCTTGCCGGGACCGAACTGTCGATGGCTCGGGACAGGCGTAAACCTTTGGCCGTGGCGCGCTCGTTGAGCATCGTCAGCGTATTGACGACGATTCGGGTCGGGGAGAATTCCTTCTCCTCGATGCTAAGCCGGTCGGCCTCGATCTTGGGCAGGTCGAGAATGTTGTTGATGACGCCGAGCAGGTGTTGCGCGGCCTCGCCGATCCTGGCCAGCTTGTCCTTGGATCGCGGGTCGGCAATGTCCTTCTGCAATCGGTAGGTGAGACCGATGATGGCGTTCATCGGCGTGCGGATTTCGTGGCTCATGTTGGCCAGGAAGGTCGTCTTTGCCCGGTTCGCGGACTCTGCAATGTCCTTTGCTTCCGCCAGTTCGGCGGTACGGTTTCCGACCAGCTCTTCACGATGATCACGATACTTTTCCAGCTCGGATTCGATCTGTTTGCGGTGGCTGATGTCGATGTCCACTCAGAAAAGCTCAGGCGCACGGCCAGGAACCCTGAAGATGGCATGGCTGGAAATCACGTCAATCCGTGAGCCGTCCTTGCGCATCAGCGGCAACTCTTCGGTGGGAATTGGGTAGTCGGATCCAAGCATGCCGACGACAGCATTTTTCACTCCCGCGACCATTTCCGGCGGAATGATGAGTTCCGTGAGTGGCCGTCCGATGGCTTCGCTAGCGGTATAGCCGTAAAGGATCTCTGATGCTTGATTCCAGTAATGTGTCTCGAGATTGGCACCGTAGCCCTGCACTGCGACCGACGAAATCTCGTTCAATAGCTTGCGGAAACGCAGTTCGCCTTCCTTCAGGGCCGCGCTTGCCAATATGCGTTCCGTAATATCGAGGCAATAGCCGATGTAGCCGACAAAGCGGCCTTCAGCATCGTAACGCGGGTAGCCATCGTCCTGAATCCAGCGGCACTCGCCATCGTGCCGGCGAAGGCGATAGTCCATGCTGAATCTTTCGCTACTGTGATCGCGTGGCGGTCAGGCCAATGATGATCAGCAAGGCCATGCCTAATGCAAATCCGGCGGTGAATTTTTTGCCGAGTTCCCATGAAAACGCCTTCTGCTTGCACGCAACCAGGAATGTGGATGGAGGTACCCAACAGAATGAAAAGAATCGCTGTCTTTTCGGCCATGACATAACGTCCCAGCCAGCCGAAAACACCGAGCATCGGGGAAAGATAGGTGCTCAGTGATGAGACAGCCAGAGCACAAACCATCATTCCGCAAAATGCAGCGCCCATAACAGATGGCAGGTTGCCATGCGCTTTGTTGTTAAGCGAGACCGACATGCTCAGCAGGACGAAACAGATCGCGGCTTCGGGCGACATCCGGTAAGGGAATCCGCCAGCTGTCATTTCGCTACTGCCGCTGACCAGTATCTGGTCAATGCCGGGGTTCCAGCCGAAAAGAAACTCATTGAGGGTTAACGCACCGATCAGCGCGGGCAACAGGGCGATGAGCCATGCGATTCCACGCACCGGCATCGGCCTGGCCGTGCTCGCAGGCAACAGTATCTGCGCCAGCCCGATAAGGAGGAAACAGAGAGCCGTGTTGGGTTTCATCGGAACGCTTCGCTGCAGAAATTCATTCATTCCTGTAATGCCTGGCACATAGCCGGCCAGGACAACGCTGCCGATGCCGGCCGCCAGTATTGCCGTCAGCGTCACGAATTGCTTCGTGCTCAGAGGAAAGAATGACTGGGTCGGCATTTTACAAATCGTGGCGGGTAATGAACGTTTTCATGGAGCCGTTCGTCCCGGATCAAACACGCCGTCCTTCACGATTAAAATGAAAGACCCTCCCTCCGAATCACCGTTACTATCAAAGACGACGAGTCTTTGCGTGACGGTGAAGATTTTTTTCGCGAGTAAAGTCTGTTTGAGCAATTGACCCGGAGCCTCTGTCTCCAGCGCGTCCAGAATCACGTTGGCAGCATCAAAGGTGTATAAGCTGCCAAATCCGGGCGCTTGTCCAAAGCGTTTGTCGTAGGCGTCCCGAAAAGCGAGGTAGTGGGGCTGCGTACTTTGCTGGTCGAAAAAGTGCTCGACTGCAATGCCCTCAACCGATTTGCCGTCCAATTCGATCAGCTGCCCGGTCGACGCCCATTCTACTGCGCCAATGGCAATTGACGAGTTGAGCTTGCGAATGCTCTCGCAGAGCATCGCGGTATCTACCGAGTTGGCTATGATGATTATGCCTTCAGGGCTTTCGCTTAGTGCTCGAAGGGCAAGACTTGAAAAAACGACTTCATCGCTGGAGGTAAAATTGATGGGTTCAAGCAACTTGCCGTCAGCCTTTGCAAAAACGTCACTGAAATCCTTGAGCCAGCTTTCCGCATAAGATCGGTTGCGCAAGTCGTAGACCAGCCTGAGCTTACGCAGACCCCAAACGCTATAGCAAAATCTGCACTCGTTTTGACGTACTGGCGTTTGGCCGGGACAACCCGGAAGAAGTAGTCGTCCTTGCCGGACAAATCATTACTCGTGGCTGTAGGACTGATCATGAGAAGTTGTGCCTGATTGGCTAGCGGGGCGGTGGCCAGGGCCATGGCGCTGGTCATCGGACCGACGATGGCGGTAACCTTGTGTTCAATAAGGCGGGTTATGGACAAGCGAGCGGTTTCAGTGTCCTGCTGATCATCGGCTTCGATGAGTTGGATCTGTCTCCCCTTGATTCCGCCAGCCTTGTTCCGCAACTCGACGGCAAGACGAGCGCCGTGGAGGCCGTCGATACCCAGTTCGGGCGACCAGCCGGACAGCCACCAAGAAAGCCGATGCGAATGGGTTCTGGCGGTGCGCAGGATAGGAGCGCAAGTGACATGGCCGCGATAAGAATCAGGATGGTATGCCGCAGGCGAAACATGGCCAATACCCTTGTCCTTTGACGTTATGCATGGCTTGTTCGGGCGTTGTGCGCTTCTTGTATGCGACTTTGCAACGGCAGAAAGGCCAAGGGTTCGTATGGAGAATCCAGAGGTAATTTCCGCCATTGCGCCACAAGGGCGTCCAAGCGTCATTCTGGCGATGTATGTCGTAAGACCCTCATGTTTGTTGGGGTGCGGGGTGTGTGATTTGGCGATGCCCAAGGCAAGGGCTTCTACAGTGTACAGTTCGATAAAAGGCTTGAAACTAACGAGTGCTCACTCGAATTATCTTCACGCCTATTGCACCTTTTTGAGTCCGGTAAGTCATATCAGCCGTTTGAACAACAAGATTGCCTTATTTTTTCAAAAAAATCGGGATAAAATGCAAGCGCCGCTTGTTTTCTGGCTAGGCACTGGCTTGGTCTGATTCCCATCTATTTTTAATGGAGTACTAAACAGAATGAAACGGAAGATCCTGGTTCTTGCACTGTCGGTTTTTGCATTGACGGCTTGTGGGAAAAAGGAGGAGGCGGCGCCAACTCCAACGCCAGCGCCAGCCAAGGCCGAAGCCCCCGCCGCAGCGGCTCCAGCACCTGCTCCTGCGCCGGTCGCGACCAATACCGAAGAAAAAGTATTGAATATCTACAATTGGGCGGATTATATTTCGGCCAATATGGTGGCTGATTTCGAGAAGGAAACGGGCATCAAGGTCAATTACCAGACCTTCGAGAACAATGAAGGCCTGCATGCCAAACTGGTAGCCGGCAATAGCGGCTTCGATATCGTGGTGCCGGGTGCCGTGTTCGCCAAATCGCAGATCGATGGCGGCCTGTTGATGAAGCTGGACAAGGCCAAGATCCCGAACCTCGGTAATCTTGATCCGGGCATCATGAGCAAGTTGGCGTCAGTCGATGCGGGCAATGACTACCTGGTTCCCTGGGCCTGGAGCTACACCACGGTCAGCATCAACAAGGCCAAGGTGGCCAAGGCGCTGGGCTCGACCCCGATGCCGGAAAATGCGTGGGATCTGGTGTTTAACCCGACCTATACGGCAAAGCTCAAATCTTGCGGCATTGCTTTTCTTGATTCGCCGACCGAAGTCCTTCCTCCAGCAATGCACCAGCTGGGCAAGAATGCGTACTCCAACGAGCCGGCCGATCACAAGGCGGCCGGTGAAATGCTGGCCAAGGTGCGGCCGCATATCCGCATGTTCACGAGCACCATGATCGACGATCTGGCCGGTGGCAAGGCCTGTGTTGCCATGGGTTGGGCTGGTGACATGAATATCGCGCGCAGCCGTGCCATCGAAAACAAGAACGGCAACGACATCGAGGTCTTGCTGCCGAAGACCGGTGGCCTGATCTTCTTTGATTCGCTGGCCATTCCGAAGGATGCCAAGCATCCGCAGAACGCGGCAGCCTTCATCGACTACTTCCTGCGTCCTGAAGTCTCGGCCTCGCTCACCAACGAACTGACCTATGCCACGGCCAACAAGGCGGCACTGGCAAAGGTTACGCCAGAGATCGCTGAGAACAAGACGGTATTCGTCGATGCCGAAAACATGGAGAAAATGATCTCGCCGTCGAGCTTTAGCAATGAGGCTCGGGAATCAATGAGCAACGTTTACACGCTGTTCAAGAAAGGCAAGTAATTCGAGCCGACGACAGGCTTTTCGTCGGGTAGGGAAACGGGCTGTGTATTACCACGTTCGGTGATACTCAGCCCTTTTTATGACAATTTTGTTTGATCGCAGGAATCGACCACCATGACTCAGCTTGACCCTCACCCTCCCGGCTTTTTGCTTACGGAAAGCCTGGTCAAGCGTTTCGATGATGTGGTGGCAGTCGATGATGTTTCGATCTCCATCAACAAGGGGGAAATTTTCGCCTTGCTGGGGAGTTCTGGTTGCGGCAAATCTACCTTGCTGCGCATCATGGCGGGGTTTGAAAAGCCGACCGCAGGTCGGGTGCTTCTCGATGGCGTGGATATCGCGTCTTTTCACCCCTATGAGCGGCCGATCAACATGATGTTTCAGTCGTATGCCTTGTTTCCCCATCTCAATGTCTGGGAAAACATCGCCTTCGGCCTGAAGCGTGAAGGCATGCCAAGCGATCAGATACGAACACGGGTCGATGAGATGCTTAACCTTGTCCAACTCACGGCCTATGCCAAGCGCAAGCCGCACCAACTTTCGGGCGGGCAGCAACAGCGCGTCGCACTCGCGCGCAGCCTGGCCAAGAAGCCGCAGTTGTTGCTGCTTGATGAACCGCTGGGTGCGCTCGACAAAAAACTGCGCCAGCGGACCCAGTTCGAGTTGGTCAATATCATCGAGTCCGTCGGTGTGACGGTGGTGATGGTGACGCACGATCAGGAAGAGGCGATGACCATGGCCTCGCGTATCGCGGTCATGAGCCACGGGCGCGTATTGCAGGTGGGTACGCCCAAGGAAATCTATGAATGCCCGATTAACCGTTTCGTCGCTGATTTCATCGGCAACATCAATCTGTTTGACGGCCAGTTGAGCGTCGACGAGCATGACCGTTGCGAAATCACGACCGGGCTGGGCGTGATGCACATCGCGCATGGTATCGGCGGCGCCATCGGAATGCCGCTGACGGTGGCGGTGCGGCCGGAAAAAATTTACATCTCCAAGACGCGGCCGGCGGTCGGAGCGAATCTGTTCAGTGGCAAAGTGCGAGAAATTGCCTATTTCGGGAACTATAGCTCCTTCGTCGTGGAAATGGCCGACGGGCGCAATGTGGTCATTACCGA
>JAIFNM010000221.1 GCA_020047725.1 Betaproteobacteria bacterium | reverse complement strand
TGAGTGCCTTTGGCGGCCTCTTCAAACTCGATCGACATGCCTTCGGGGATAATCCCCGCCGCGTTGTGGCCAATACCGGCCACCGCGCGCAAGAGTGTCGCTTTCTCCTGATCGGATGCACCTGGTGGATACTTACCAAGCCGCAACGGCAGGCCGTAGATTTCGAGGAACTCGGCGAGATCGCGCACCGAGTAGTTCTTGAACAGATAAGGCCACGCCAGAATGCGGTGCAGACCGCCGCGCGATAAATACCCGCTCTTGGCCCGATGGGTATGCACAATCCACCCGAACGGCTGCAACTCAGCACCAGTCGGCGTGTAATCCCGCAATCGCAACTCATTCCGGTTGGAAGGATTGAGCTGGAACCAGCTCTGTGGTCGATGCGAAATGGCCTTGATCGTCCATTCCCGACCAACAAACTGCCAGTCGATCTCAAGACACGCGAAGCCATGACCGATCCCGTCCATCGCATCGAGCAACACGTCCTCGAAGTTTGGGATATCGAGCAGGAACTCACGCGCGTAGGCCGCGTCGTCTTCCTCCTTCTTGCTCGCATTACGCGGTGGCTTCACGTCCCAATCCAAGGTCAGAAGTGCGCGTTTGCGCTTGCTCATCTCCGCAAACACATGCCCGTCTTTTTCCTCCATATCGAGGAAGAGATCGTGTTGCGCCGTCATGTCGCCCTGTTCAGCGTCTTCCAGGATGCGTGCGAGCTTGGACGGAGTCAGGCCCCGTGACGGATGCGTCGCGAATTCCTGCGTGAGATGGCCGAGACGAGCTGTCTGCGGTTCAGCGAGGGCGGTGCGCTCGATGGGGCGGCCGAATTGATCGATGATCTGTGCCATAAGTACTCCTACCAGGCGCCGTCAACGGCGGGCGCCAATGTGTCGTGATCTTCAGGGCTTGCATCCCAGCGGTTAGCGCGCTCAGGAGCTGCGGTGTATTCAATGAGTCCACCTTCCATTGACCAGGCCGCGAAAGCCGCCATAGCCAGCGCGACCGCCGTATCGCCGTGCCGTTCTTTGCCATCGCTGCCGCGCGTGCGCACGTTATCCGGAACCTTGGCGATTCCTTTCTCCATACGCACCAGGCGCAAGTCAGCCAGGATGTCCGCATCCTTCGGCGCGTCGATGGATTGATCTTCAAATGCGGCCTTCAGGCGCGGCATATTGGCGCGATACCACTCGACTGAAAGCATGACCTGGGCGATGCGTGTGGCCCCGTAGCGCTGCATGGCCACCTCGGCCAGGTACTGACCATTGCCACGCGCGTCGAAGGCGCCAGCGCGAAAGCGCGGCAAGCGATCGATGATGTAGAAGGCGATCTGCCGCTGCTGCTCAAAGGGGATATTGCGCAGCTCGACAACGAAGGGCGTGTGCAACTTCAGCGTCTGGGTTTGCGCAAGCGGCCACATGCAGCTCAAGTCGCCGTTGCGCGCAAAGTCCTCGCCAAAGAAGTGATCGACATTCGGATCGAGCGCGGTCAAAAGTGGCGCCAACACCTCGTCGCACCAGTCACGGATCTCGGCTTCCCGGATGTGTGCCGGCAGATGAACGAATTCGGCATTCTTGGCCAGGCGCAACACCGGAATCTCCGGTCGCATCACGGATTCAATCAAGGCGCGCGTCAGCCAGGCGCCACTGCCAGAACTCGGGATGACATCAAGCTCTTCGGCAGCGTGGTCGCCGTAGAATGCGTACATCTCAGCCGCCCACGCCGTTTCAAGCTCTGGCGACCAATCGCGCCCGGTCGACAGGCAGATGCGCTTGAACAGTCCCTGGCGCACGGCGTCCTGGAACTCTATTCGATGCAGGCTGTACGGAACCTTCTTTGCGCGGCAATCCAGAATCAGCTCATTGAACGGATTGCTGTCGCCGTCATGCGTACTGATGATGCGCACCTTGCCGCCCCACATCAGCAGGGCCATTGCCGCCTTGATCAAGCCTTGCAGATCGTCATGGAAGGCCGCTTCATCAATCACCACGCGGCCTTTCTTGCCGCGCAGATTCGTTGGCCTGGACGACAGCGCCGTCACACGGAAACCGCTGGCGAACTTGATGACGAAGGTCAGAATGTCCTTGTCTTCGTCCTTGAAGACCTCTTCCTCCATCTCGCCGGCAGCCAACTGGTAGTGCTTCGCCCAGAACGCGACATCGCGGATGAACTCCTTGGCCATGTCCTGGTTGTAGCCGATGTACCAGGTATCGTCGCCGTCGGCGTCACGCGATGCCGCTGCCGTCAGCGCATCATCACTGGCCTCGGCCCATGACAAGCCAACGCGACGCGACTTCTCGCAGATCTTGACGGCGGACGGATCGGCAACCCAAGCTTGCTGATACGGCAACAGGACAAAAGGAACGGTCACGATGCGATTCCGAGGATCTCGCGGCGGATCGTCTCAACAGCCTCGGCGGTGAGCCCGCCTTTCTTGGCGACTTGAGTCACAGCATCGGCGGCGGCGCGAGTCTTGTCGCGAACCTCGGCCTGCCACTTCTTCTGCCCAACCGTCGCCCGCGAAAGATCGGCGATCGCCTTGGCCGCGCTGGCGATATTCAGCGGCTTTTCCGGGTCAACCTTGAAGTCGAGCATGACCTGGAACAGCTTCTCTTGCACCATGCGCATCAAGGCTTCAGATACTGCACCCTCATCGTCGGGAGAGGCTTCGACAATGGCTTTCGCCTGTTCGCTGGCCATCTTAAGGGTCGCCAGGCGCTCCTCAAACGCGCTTCCATATCGATGGATAGCCGACTTCGAAAGATCGAACCCACGGCGTTTGAGATCCTCCGATAGCCGCTCGTACCCAGAGAAATTCCCGTCGACCAGTGCGCGATCGAGCCATTCCTTGACGGCTTTGGGCAGCGCCTCAACGGCAGATCGCTTCGGCATCGCGCTTACCAGTACTTCTGCGGGCGAGCGATTCCCGCTTCGCAGTCAACGGTGTACTCGACGATATCGACGCCGTAGCGGGTGACATCGGCGAACCAGCGGCCAGACGGCTCGCGCTTGACCTGTGCCAGTTTTCGATCGGTCAGATAGTCCAGCTCACGCCGAACCTCCTGTGCCGTCGAATCCCGGTAGATGCCTTGTACCGTGGTCAGGATGACCTCTTCGTAGGCACCTTCTGGCCGCGCATTATTAAGGGTCAGCAGGATGTACCAGCGGATGGACTCGCGCCGGATCTTCGCATCATCAAGCATTGGTTACGCCTCTCAGTTGAAGGTTTTCAATTTTCAGCGCCACGGCATCGAGCTTGGCCTCGATGATGGTCTGGTTTCGTACATAGTCTTCACGTCGGACGTATTGCAGTGGAAGCTCCGCTTTCCACGTCAGGAAATCTCTTTCCAGAGACACCATTTGCGCCGCTGTCTTTCGTTCATCGATAAGGTGCTGATTGAGCGTGTCCTGCAGAGCTTTTGAACCCGTCTCCCGCGCCTTGTCCTGGCTAGCGAAACGCTCGTTCAGGCGCTTTTCAAACTGCCCGATCAATATCTTTCCGAACGCGCCAACACAGCCAAAAAAGGCCAGAAGCAAGGTAATCAGGTGCCACAGCTCAAGTTGAACAGTCATGAAATCTCCCGAACCGGAACGATGCCGGCCAATAACAAAATCCGCCCCGATGACGTCGTTGCCGAACAACGCACCAGGTACGACGCATCGGAAACACCGCCCATGACGCGTTGCAGAACGCGCCCCACCGGCAAAGAAACCGCACCGTCCAGAATCCCAGCCGGATTTCCGTCCGTCCCCTGCTTCAGAGTGACGGCGATCGCCGCCGAGACAATGGTTTCACCGGCTTCCAGTGCCTGGCGGTAATCAAAGGTCAGCCACACCTTCTCGCTCGGGTCTTTCTCGGGCCATTGGGCTGTCTTCAAAGCGCCACCTCGTAGTTACGAACAACAGCCTCGGCAGAGAACTCGCGCCGCGGTGCAATCGCAAGCCATAAGCGCTGAGGCAAAACAGTGGTGAATGGCCGAGCTGCGGCTGAAACGGTCCAGGACCGTTTCTGAGCCATCGTCTGGTACCGCTGATCAACAACGGGAACCGATGGAGTCTGGAGTGCCCAGCGAAAGAGAAGTGTGAGCAGCATCGTCAGATCGCCACGGCCATTGAGCCGATTGAGAAGCGCGTCTGCAAGGTCGCGCCATTGGTGAAGCCGACCCGCGCATAGCGCCAGCTCGGGCGATGGACGATTTCTGCGTACTGCCCACCACCAGTGACCGCAGCAGTCGCCACGGATTTCACGCGGCGCCAGTTGACATTGTCCCGGCTGACTTCAAGCCACAGCGTGCCGGCCTGGTCCGACTCGGCGGACACTCGAAGCTCTTTGGCGTAGGTTGCTGCGTTGGCAAATGCTGTTGCCGTAGCAGTTACCGTCAAGTCACGCGACGTGCCGGTGAACGTTGCGTTAGCCGCCAGAACGGCCGATGAGTCGTCAAACCAGATGCCGGAACCGGCAACGAAGCCCATACGCGCAGTGCCAGCCGGAAGCGCCGCCTGTGTGAAGCTGACCGGTTGCGTTCCTGTGACTTGAACAATCGGCAATGGCTCAGTGGCATTTGAGCCTGGGCGAAGGATGTAAGCCGCCGTTCCGCTGGTGTGAGCCGTGGCCCGCATCCGAAAGTATGAATACTCGCTGACGTTGACGTGCCACATATACGCTGGCGTAGCCGCAAGCACGCCGGTCGTTGTGTCGGCCGTATTAGCGTTCGACCTCGCTGCCTGTACGTTGTACCAAGTACCATCCGTGCCGTTCGTGCTGTTGTTCGAGCATTCAAAGATCGCGTTATGACCTACAAGTGAGGTCGCTATCATCGAGACAGAGATATTCCCGAACCTGCCACATGGAATGCTGACGTTTTGACCGTTTGCCGTGATGTTTCCTGACACGGGCGCATAGCTGGCTGGTTTGGTGGCGACCTTCAGCCGGCCTTCTTCGTCCATGTTAAGCGTGGTTAGCTCGCCATCGCCGACCGTAGCGGTATCGGCGTCGCGGCGCTTGGCCAAGGCGATGATTCCGTTGTTGCCGACTGTGAATACATCGCCCGTATTGAAGAGCGCGGCGACAATCGCTTCGACGGCTGTCTTGACCAGGGCGAGCGTTGGCTCGGTCGCCGCATTCGCCGGCAGAGGCAGCGCAGCAGCACTGACCGGCTGTATTGCCGGAAAATTCCCGACGTTGACGGTTTCCAGTGCCGCCAGCGTCGGCGCATCGAGCGCCAGGGTGCCGGACACAGCAACAGCCTCCCCACGCAACTGAGCATCGGTCAGCGGTTGCATCAAACCCGTATCGGCATCAACCGCGCCAAAGACCTGCTGCGAGGCCGGGAAGTTGGCGACCATTGCCGTCA
This sequence comes from Betaproteobacteria bacterium, assembly GCA_020047725.1. Taxonomy (GTDB): domain Bacteria; phylum Pseudomonadota; class Gammaproteobacteria; order Burkholderiales; family Rhodocyclaceae; genus Propionivibrio. The sequence goes on along the minus strand of JAIFNM010000221.1, from coordinate 17,171 downwards.
CGTTTTCCAGCGCCGCCAGCGAGGCAGCGCCCAGTTCAACCGTGCCGGCAACCGCGCCAGTGTTGATGGCTGTTGCCTTGCCATTCAGCCCCTCAACGGCGGACTTGATGGCTGAAGCGGCGGCATTGAGGGTGGCAACCGCAGCGCCCAGTGCAGCCAGCGTGCCTTCAGTCGCCAGATCGAGCGGTTCGCCCGTCTCTGCGTTGGCCGGCACAACAGGCTGGATATGAACTGGTGTCCCCGCTTCGTCATGCGTGAACGTGCCGACACGGCCAGCGTTCTCCGGAAGATCGATATGCCCTTTCACCGCAGGCCTCGCTCAAGATCAGTCTGGCACGGCACACAGGTCTGCACGCCGGGGTTCTTGATACGCCGCTCTTCCGGGATCTCGTCTTCACAGATATGGCAATGCGTTGCCGAGTCTTCTACCGTCTTGCCCGCCAAGCCAGCACGGCGAGACTGCGCAGCCAGTGCGTCAGACCGCATCTCTTCCTCGCGCTGCTGGCCCCGTTCACAGATATCAGTCATCAGCTCTCACCATGAACTTCGGCGGATCCATGACCGCACGCACCACGTCGTCTGGTGCGGGGATCGAGGGCAAGGATAACGGGCACCAGCCGGCATCGATCCACATCGCGGCGGACATAGCCGAACAGACCTTCTCGCCGTCGTCGTGCTCCGGCAGTGGCACGCCGAACAAGCGATTGAGCGCGATCAGAACGAGGTCGAAGAATCCGTACCCCACGTGCTTACCCGTGGCTTTCCAGATCACGGCCTCGATCGTGCCCCGTACGCTTGCAGGTGCGGCGAACACATCAAAGTCGGTGTCCTCGTACTGCGACAGCGGCGTGAAGAAGTTACCTGAACCCTTGGATTCAGCCACCAACAGCCGATCCTCCCACCACACAACCAACGCGGTGTGGGTATAGGGCGACTTGGTCACCCAACGCGTCAGCACCGGCAGGAAGCCCGTGCGCTTGCGGATGGCGACCAGATCGCCGGTGGCAATCTGGATGCGACAATCAGCGTACTTCATTGACCTTCTCCAGCCACTTGACCAAGCCGTTGTGCCGATCCTTGCACTGGTGATAGGCCTTGGCCACGGCGATGTGATTGCTCAGCAGATCGGTCATCGCGCTGCTCATCGGCACCGGCAGTTCGTCCATGCACGTCTGTAGATCGCTCTGCGGCGGCTGCAGCTCCGGCGCCTGCGTTGGCATCGTTCCAAAGGCGCAGGCCGTCAGCGTCAAGGTGACAATCAGAATCAGCAGGGTGGGTTTGCGCATAGGTGATAACTCCTTGTTGGATGCCAGAAAAGACGGCCTCGGTCTTTGCCGCGCGCTGTACCGTCTCGCGCTCCACCGTGCCACCGGCAATCGACTTGGCCTGGTGCAGCTCGATGGCGATCTGCTGCGCCTCGGCCTTCTTGGCTTCGTTCGAGTTGTGTTCAACGCGGACACCGAAGGCATAGCTGCCGACCGCCACCGAAACCAGGACCGCGAAGGCCACCAAGGCCTTTACCAGGAGCGCATTCATGGTTGGCTAGCGCTCTTTTCGGGTTGATTGATCAGGCGGGCGATGATGATCACCAGCGCCATCCACTTGACCCAGCCATCAGGCATGTAAGAACGCGCAGCGGGCAGGTAGTCGTATGCCGCCGCCAGCAGGCCGAGCAACACAGCCGCGTGCACCGAGAGATACGTCCAGGCTTGGCGCCAGTCGGGAATCAGCTTGAGTTTTGCCATATCAGAATCGCTCCAGAAGGCCGTGCACGAAGAGAAGCAACAGGACATCGCCGACCAGCAGAGCCAGCCCGACCAGGACAAGCAACGCGCCGATCACAAGATCGACCAAAGAGTCCTTCCAGTCGTTGATGCGGGAGTAGGAGCACATGACGAAGCCAAGCACCAGAGCGATCACACCGCACACGGCAATCACGATCATGAGCGTCATCACGGCACCAGCGCGCTGACCACCGGAGCCATGCCGCTCGCCAGCCAGGCCAAGACGTCAAAGCCTGGGCAGATTTTCAGCCACTCGAACTTCTCGACGACACCGTTCTTGTTCTGGTCCGGCGACAGGTCGCGGTGGCCAACGACGCGAGCCTCCGGAAACTTCTTGCACAGGCTGGTAATCAATTCGCGCAGCGTCTGCCACTGAGCCGCCGAGAATTTGTCGGTGCCGACCATGCACACGCCGAGGCTCTTCTGGTTGAAGCCACTGACGTGCGCGCCGATCTCCTCCAAGCCACGGCCAGTGACCGAGGTGCCATCGGTGTAGATCACGAAGTGGTAGCCGATGCTCGCGAGTGCCGGATTGAACGCGGCGCGGGCTTTCGGGTCGCGCTTGAAGCCGCGCAGCGCGTGCCAGCTATCGAGCATCGATTCAGGAGTTTGCAGGCCGGGCGTGCCGGGCGATCCACGGAACAGGCTGTCGCCGTTCGGCGAGGCGCTGCAATGGATGACGATGAGGTTTATAGGTCGCATGCGCACAGGCTACGTGCGCGCGCGACGGTGGTCAGCTAAAGCACTTTAGAAACAAAAAGCCCCGCAAGAGGCGGGGCTGATGGGGAGATTAGGTGCTGCGAACTAAATGGCGTTCTTGGCGCAGAAGCGCTTTGCTTCATTCCGGTTATCCTCGTCCGCGCACCATTGCACAATGACCTTGGCGCCAGCGATGGCCAAGTATTTGACTGGCGCCGCAAGTTCCAGCATCTGCTTGTGGTACAGGTTTCCGAAGGCGATCTTCTTCAGGTCAGCCGTGCTGTATTGCAATTCAAAAATAGGCCCCATCGACTCTTTGCCGTACTGATCGACAAGTTCGGCATTGGCCACAAAGACAACGTCCTTGTTGAGCGCACCAGGGAAATACCGCACCAGCGCTTCCGATATGTTGTAAGCGTCCATTGAGGCGTTTTGCACCACGTCTTTCGAGTGCAAGACAGTTTTGCCGGCCAACGTGATACGCAACACGCCGTCCTTATCCTGAACCGAGGTGATGTTCGAGCTGATCCCTTGAATTGTGGTGGGTGGCGTAACCGGGTCGCTTCCGGACACCAATTTGAAGACCAAATAGACGATGCCGACCGCAAGCAACATCGTGACGATCGCGGTTTTGGCAGAGAGGCCTGGATTACTAATCCCGCAATATGGGCACGATTTGGCACCGCTTGAGACTTCCTTGCCACACTCCTTGCACTTGATCAAAGCCATCTTCTTCTCCCCTTTTTAAAACAAAGCCCCTTGGCGCTTCCTCACCATCTCGGCCCGCACGGCCTTGACGATCTGATAGATGCGCATGACGGTGCGATTGTACTCGCGCGCCAATTGTTCGTGGTTGCTGCCGTTGAAGCGTTCGAAGATTTCCAGATCCCGGCGCGAGATGTCGTACTGGTCGCCCTTCGGCAGATACAGGCTTTGCCCGGACCAGTGGCTGCGCACGTGTTCGGCCAGGGCGAATCCGATATCGGCGGCTTTCTCGACATCGATGCCGGCCTCGACCAACTTGAGGGCGACCTGGTCAGCCAGATCGGCGAGCAGCTCAGGATATCCACGTCCGCCCTCGTTTTCAGCCATTGCCGTTCTCCTTCTGTTTCCTGAAGCGGATCGTGCGCTCCAGCGCGCTCGACACCTTGCCCAGCTGCTCGACGTCGAGAAACTCAAAGCGCGAGATCGCGGGGAAGATGCGCCGACCAACACCGTAGGCATACGGCCAGTTCTGCCCGAGTTCCTTGAGCTGCATTGAGATCTTCGCCTCGATCGCCTCCTTGGTCATCGCCAACGGCTTGTGCGCGGTGGCCAGCTTCTTCGACTGCACCTTGAAGCCGCAGGCCTTCATGTGGTCAAGCACGCGCTTGCGCCCCGACCAGTCCAGATCCGCAGCGGATTTGACGCGAGCCACCGTCCACAAGACGTTGCGGTAGCTTTCGTCATCCATGCCGAGCTGTTGCTTGGCGAGGTGGATCTGCGCCAGTTCTCCGTTGCGGATGCTCTGTGCAGACCGGGCCGGTTTGGCACCATAGGCAGAGGATACGGTCATGTTGTTGCCCTTTCGTAGAACTGCTCGACACGACGAGCGAACCCTTTGCTGACCTTTGCATTTCGCTGCGTGAGCGCCGCTTCTGCGACGTTCAGGTCGCGCGCGAGCTGCTTGTCTGTGTAGCCTTCGTCACGTAGCTTCTTGATCAAATGCCAGATCGGCTTTCCCGGTACCGGAACATCGTCTGACTCGATCAGGCGCTCGTAGAGGCGTTGCACGTCGTGCGCGTTGCGCACCGTGATCGACGTCTTGCCGAGTTGAAGCGCATGAGTTTTTCGCCCGAGTTCGGCGGCGATACGTGATCGGGTGAAACCCGCCTTGAGCAAGGTATTGATGAGTTTCCACGTGGGGCCCGCAGCGATGATGGCGTGATCGGCGGCGCAGTCCGGCGTGACGGCAAGGATCAGTCGTTCCGTCCGGGCCCGTACATTGGTGCGCTGGCCGTTGATTATCTTGACCAGGATCGATTCGGCGACATCGGTCGCCGCCGCGATCTGACGCCGACCGACGCCGTGATACGACAACCAGTCGATGTGCTTGCGCGATTTCTCGGCGCTCACGATGCCGTTCCAATCACCAGCCGCGCGCGCTTTGCTCCTGGTATTCTCGTAATCCGTGTTCGCCCGGCGACACAGATCGCAGCGGCAACCGGACATGTATTTCAGGCGGTCACCGTGATCGCGAGTAGCGGCCAGCGTTGAGGCGGGCTTCAGGGAGCGGATGCTTGGCGTGGCGATCGTCAGTTCCATTTTGTGAGGAACCCTTCAAATGGCAGGCCGTGCGCATCTTCGAAAAAGCCAACGAAGTCAGCTCGGGCGCTAAAACCATCGGCTTGCGCCAGATCCAAGCCTTCGCTGAAGCTCAATCGCTTCCCATCAACCACGATGGCCAGGCATTGGCCTTCCATGAATATCCGGACGCCGGAGACGCTCAAGCACGTGAAGTCTCCAAGCCGTCTGCAACCGCTGGTGCGCATCCCGGTGTAGCAGCGAATATGCTCACCCGGAACCGGTCGCTTCCCATCCTTACGCTCAGCGCGAATGGACTGATGTTTCGCTCCGGACTCGACAGCCGGAGCAAACTGCTTCTGAAAGTTGAGGACGAACATGGTTAGTTGGCCTGGATGCAAGCGCGTTCGGGTATGTCCGACCAGGCAACGACCTCGATCTCCGCGCCCTCAACCGACAACCAGGTTGTGCCGTCGTGGTAGCCCAGCCAGACCGGTTCGGGATCATTGATCAATGACACAAAAACCGTGGTGTCACTGTCCGGAAGCTCCTTGCTGGCGTCGATCCAGGTGCCGACAAAATAGCCGACCACGCCGGCGCCAACCGGGGGAAGCCCGAGGTTCGCCGTGGTGTTGTCCAGCAACAGCGATTCAGCGTTCTCGATATAGAGGTCAAGCATTGACGATTGGATTGATCCGTCCATGCAGTCCGTGGCCAGGTCGATCGTTGCCACCAGCTCGCGCAGCGCGTGCTCAAGCTGGTGCTCGCGGGTGATCTCGCTCATGCACCCTCCTCAACATCCGCAGTCGCTTCCTTCAACAGGGCGTCCACCAGCTTGTCCACCGCGCTGTCAGCCGGCTTGATGAAGATCGCCTCGCCGCCTTCGACGACACTGATGCCGAGCTTCTTCAGCTCTGCCGCCGTCAGGCCGTTGAGCGCGTCCTTGACCGGCTTCTCGGTCGTGGTGATCAGCACGTCGGCCTGCTCGGGGAAGTGCTTCTTGATCAGGCGAACCACCTGGTCCGGATCGTCCCATTCGATCTTGCCCTTACCCTTCTGGAAGCCGAGCTTGATGCCGGCCAGGGTGCGGCTCTTCGGTTTGGCAAACAGCTCCGGCGAGGCTTCGATCAGGGTGCGCAGCTGATCGTGGTGCGTGCTGGCGCGCCCGATGCAACGCTTGATGTCCGGCATCGCCTTGCGCTTCAGCGCCTCAATGTCGGCGTTGAGGGTGGATACGATCGCCGCCAGGCTCTCGCGCGCATCGGCGTAGAGTTTGGCGCGGGCTTCGATATCGGTCAGGGTGGTCATGAGTACTCCTGTAAGTTCCTGGATTCCGGCCTTCGCCGGAATGACGGTTTCGGTTAGGTGCGCAGATGCAGTTGGCCGACCAGATCGGCGAACGGCACCTTGCGCAGGCGGGATTCGAGGGTGAGGCTGTGCAGGGCGCGCTGACGCAGGAACTGGCAGGTCTCCTCCAGCTCTTCAACCGTGCCGGCGATGTAGTAGCCGTGCTGCGGCGTGCCGCAAACAGCCACGCCGTCCTGGCGCAGCTCGGTTACAAACTTGCGCACCTGGCGCGAGGGTGCCTCGATCGTGCGTGCCAGCGCCTCAACGCCGATGCCACGGCCTTTGCCGATGTGGCGCGAGAGCACAATCATCAATCGTTCTTTAGTCGCTGGCATCGCTTGCCTCCTTGGTTTTGCGGTGAATGCCAAAGTTCGCAAGCTGCCGGCTTACGGCCTCGGGCATGGGGGTTTTCTCTGACTTGCACAAATTCGCAAACTCGGCCACCGGCGCCGCCTGTGCCGTTGAGCGCTGCTCACTGAACGGATACGCACGTCCCTGTTCGCGCTTCGCCTCCACGGCCCCTTCGGCCTTCTCGGCATAGCCGACCATGATCTCCAGCAGGTACGCGTACTGCTGAACGCTGAGCCTGCCGTCAAGGCAAAGAAGCAAACCAACATTCATGTCGGCGTCAACCACGGCCAGACCGCAGAGAAAATAATCAACAAGAAGCCTTGAGCATGAACGATTTGCGGATCTCGACGAACCACGGCCAGGCTGCTGACGTTATCGAAAACCACTACCACTCGCTTCCATGCCCGGGGTCGCATGGGTGTCCCTTTCGCCTTCCTCCAGCCGGAGCGCCAGATGCAAAGGAGGAGAATGAGTTCTTCAAGGACACAGGAATCAGGGCTGGGTCTCGTGCCAGGAAGTTGTTGCAGGAGCTGAAAGCGCGCCACGATTACCTTCGCTGGCGTGGCAGTGCCAGCATCGGCAGAATGTGGCAGCACCACACGCTGGAGTATCTGGATGGGCACTCCGAGCTGCGGATCTCGTTCAGCAGGCTATCCTGGGCGTACGGATGGTTTGTGTTCTCGATGGGGGTTGTATTCGAGATCTTGTTCTTTGTTTTGCTTCTGGGTGGCAAAGCAATGCGTGACAAGCCCGACTGGTTGGTTGGAACCGCCAGTTGCTTCTTTATCGGAGGTTTCGCCATCTGGGCTTCCGCAGAGCATATGATCCTTCCGGAAAACATGGCGAGGAAGCTGAAAGCGAAAGAGCAGGCTCTGAAAGAGTCGGCAAGCGCAGGTTCTGAAAATTCGCCGATCGATACAGAAGCGCCACACTGATTTTGTTTGTTGCTCCGGGATGCAAGGACTAGCGCTAGGGTGCTTGGTCGCGTTGTAACCCGGTTATAAACGGCGGCAGGCGGATTTAATCCGTAGACAAGTCGTGCGAATTCCGATTGCGCCTCGTTTTTGCTCAAAGCGAGTTAATAAAACCCTTTAGCAGACCCATCCAGGCCAGCCTCCTAAGCTGGCCTCATGTCCAAGCCATTCAAAAAACTCCACGTCGCCGCGCTGTCCATTCTGGTCAAGTCCGGTGCCGAGATTCAATTGCTGCCTGCCGGAGAATTCCGGGCGCGTGATGGCCGTCCTGAAAAGATCGGTTCCTGGAACTGCTCGGCAGAAATCGCCAAGGGCGTGATCGCCTTGGCGGCGGCGCGCCAAACGCCGCTGGTGATCGACTACGAGCACCAGACACTGCTCTCGGAGAAGAACGGCCAGCCCGCACCCGCTGCCGGCTGGTTCAAAACCCTTGAGTGGCGCGAAGGCGACGGGCTCTATGCCACCGATGTGGAATGGACCGACAAGGCCCGCGCCATGATCGAGGCCAAAGAGTATCTCTACCTTTCCCCCGTCTTTTCGTTCGACCCGTCCACCGGCGCCGTGCTGCAGATCAATCACGCCGCGCTGACCAACGTCCCCGCGCTCGATGGCATGGCCGAAGTGGCCGTGATGTCGGCGTATGCCCACCGTTTTTCTGACCAACCCAACCACGAGGAACCTGATATGGATCTCCTGAAAAAACTGCTGACCGCTATTGGCCTGGCAGAGACCACGACCGAGACGGAGGCCCTGGCCGCCGTTGCCGCACTCAAAACCAAGGCCGAACAAAGCGGCGCGCTTGAATCCCAAGTCGCCGCGCTCAAAACCGCCAACCCAGATCCGGCGAAGTTCGTTTCAGTCGAAACGATGAATGCGCTCCAGGGCCAGGTTGCCGCGCTGAGCACCAAGCTCAACACGCAAGAGCTGGACACGGTGATCACCGATGCGCTCACGGCGGGCAAGCTACTGCCGCCGCAAGAAGCCTGGGCACGCGAGCTGGGCGGCAAGGATATGGTCTCGCTCAAATCCTACCTTGCCAATGCCGTGGCGATTGCCCCGAGCAAGCAACAGACCGATGGCAAAGAGAACGGCGCCAGCACGGGTGACGGCAAGCTCTCCGCCGAAGAGCAGGCCGTCTGCAAGCAAATGGGCCTCAGCGAAGAAGCCTTTCTCAAAACCAAAGCGACCAGCTGAACCGGGCAACTGACCGGCGCACTGATCCTCAACTCATCCACAAGGAGGCCCATTCATGGGTGCATTGACTGCAGATCGCAACACCGTCAGCCGCGAAGGGAGTGATTTCGAATTCCCGGTTGCGGCGGCAACCAAAATCTTTGCCGGTTCCATCGTCGGCTTCAACGCGGCGGCGGCTTATGCCAGCAAAGGCGTCACGTCCACCACGTTTAAGTCGGCGGGTGTGGCCATCGAGCAGGCCGACAACAGCGCTGGCGCTGCCGGCGACATTCGCGTCAAGGTCCGCCGTGGGGTCTGGCGCTTCGGTAACTCGACCGCAGGCGACTTGATCACCCTCGCCAACGTCGGCAGCGATTGCTACGTGGTCGACGATCAGACGGTCGCGCTGACCAACGGCACGGCCACCCGCAGCGTCGCCGGCAAGATTCGCGACGTGGATGCCGCTGGCGTCTGGGTCGAGTTCTAGCCCAGCGCGATTCAGGCTACGACTCAAAGAACGCTTCTCGCACTTAAACAGGAACCAGGAGAAACCATGAAAAAGACTTCAACCTATCTACTGATTGCCGGGCTGGCATTTGCCGTGGCACTCGCTGCCGTGGCGGTCATGTCCGGCCATACGGTCCCGCTCGATCAGAGCCTTCATCCGGACAGCACGCTGGCCTTTGTTGGCTTTGGCGGCATCATGATCAATCGCGCCAACCTGAACGCCATGTTCACCGGCTTCAACACCGCGTTCAACGACGCCTTCAATGCCGCCCCGTCGGACTGGGGCCAGGTGGCGATGGAAGTCCCCTCGCAACAGGCGCAAGAGCAATACGCCTGGCTCGGCTCGACCACCCGCTTCCGCGAATGGGTCGGCGATCGCGTGATTCAGAACCTGAAGACGCACGATTTCACGATCAAGAACAAGTCCTACGAAAACACCGTGGGTGTGGATCGCGACACGATCGATGACGACACCTACGGCGTTTATAAGCCGATGTTCAGTCAGCTCGGCCAGGACGCCAAGAACCATCCCGACGAAATGATTTTCGCGCTGGCTGCGGCGGGTTTCACTGGTCTGTGTTACGACGGGCAATACTTCTTCGACACCGATCATCCGGTCGTCCAGGCGGATCAATCGATCGCTTCCGTCTCCAACTTCGGCGGTGGCGCTGGCACAGCTTGGTATCTGCTCGACACGAGCAAGATGGTCAAGCCTTTCATCTTCCAGAAGCGGCGCGATTACAAGCTGGTGAAGATGGACCAGGACAACGACGAGGCGGTGTTCAATCAGAAGATGTTCCGCTACGGCGTCGATGCGCGCTGCAATGCCGGCTACGGCCTCTGGCAACTGGCTTATGCCTCCAAGCAAACGCTCGATGCTACGGCTTACGGCGCCGCACGGGCCGCGATGGGCAGCCTCAAGGGTGCCGGCGCGCCCCTTCCTTGGCGTTAATGACGACGACAGAAGCGACATCCTGGCGATCTTTGAGCGGCGAATCGCCGGCGCCAGCGGAGGTGCCGTCCATGCTGGTTGAACTTGAAACCGGCCTGGTCGCCCTGGTCAGAAACTCTTTGCTCGGCAAGCGCCTGCGCCAGGTCGATTCGCTACCTGACCTCGATGCGGATAGCTTGGTCAGCAAGTTTTCTACCGACGCACCGGCGGTCTATGTGGCGATGGGTTCGTTCCCGGTCCGCAATCGCCTGGCGCGTCCCAAGTTCGGCGTGGCCTGCATCGCCAAGAACAGCCGAAGCCAGCAAGCCGCCCGTCACGGCGACGGCATCCAGATCGGTCTGAGCGAAATGCTCGAAGCCGTGATGACCTTGGTCGACGGTGCCACAGTCAGCTTCGATGCCGGGCAAAGCGCCGCCTCTTTCGAGGTCGTGCACTGCGACATGATCAACAGCGAAGCGCTTTCAAAGAATGGCGTCTACGTCGGCGTAGTACAGGTTCAAACCACGTCCGAAGTCTCGCTGCCATCGCTCCTGGAAGATCTCGCCGAGTTCAAGACATTCCACGCCGACTTCGACATCGACCCGCACCAGCCAGCATCCGAGCACGACAAGTGGCTGCAAGAGCCGCAAAACCTCAGCACGTCAGCTCCCGAGCTTTCCGACACCGTTATTTTGAAGGAGTAAATGTATGCCCAAAGTATTCGCCACCCCGAAAGAAGGCGTTCTGGTCCGCCACGAAACGGGCAAGCAACTCGAAGCCGCTGGTGAAGCGGTCGAACGCAACAGCTACTGGCTGCGCCGCGAACGCGACGGCGATGTGACGCTGGGTGAAGTTCCGGAAGCCGCCGCCGAGGTGGCGCCTGAAGCCGCTTCAGGTTCCACCGCTACCACGAAGAAGAAATAAGCCTGACGCCACGCGCCAGACATCCTGCCACTGACTACCGGAGCCAAACATGCCCGATAACATCACTTTTCTGACCATCCCGACCGATTGGCGGGTACCGGGTCAATACATCGAAATCGACCACACCAAGGCCGTGCGCGGCTTGCCCGGCATGGCGCGCCGTATCCTGATGATCGGCCAGCGCCTGACTTCGGGCATCATCCCCGCTGGCGTGCTGACCCGCGTGACGCGCAAGGAAGACGGCGTCAACTATTTCGGGCGCGGCTCGATGCTGGCGCAGATGATCACCGCCGCCATCAAGGTCAATCCCTATACCGAGATGTGGGCGCTGGCGCTGGATGACCTGCCGGCAGGTGTGGCAGGCACGCAGACGATCACCGTTACCGGCACGCCGACCGAATCGGGCACGCCTTACCTGTATATCGGCGGCAAGCGCATCGCCGTGGGCGTCCAGGTCTCGCAAACGCCGACGGTCATCGCCACGGCGATTGCCGCTGCCGTCAATGCGGATCTCGATCTCGCAGTCACGGCAAGCGCTGCAGCTGGTGTCGTCACACTGACCAGCCGACACAAGGGCGCCGAGGGCGCGGGGATCGACGTGCGCTGGAACTACTACGACGGCGAGACGATGCCCAAGGGTGTGACGATGGCCACGGCGGTCGGCGTTGCCGGATCGGGCAACCCGGATGTGCTGACCGCGATCGCGGCGATGAGCACCGGCGCCTACTACAGCATCGTCATGCCCTGGGCGGATACAGCCAACCTGGTGGCGATGGAAACAGAGCTGCAAAGCCGCTGGGGCGGCATGGATATGCGCGCCGGCCACGTCTTCACCTTCAAGGGTGCGACGGCAGCAGGCCTCTCGACCTTTGGCTCCTCGCGCAACAGCCCGCACAGCTCGGTGTTTGGCCTCAACAAGTCGCCCAGCCTGCCGTGGGTGATCGCCGCCCAGGCCGCTGCCGGCGTCGAGTTCCGTGGCGGCAACGACCCGGCGGTGCCCTTCCGTGGCATCGAGTTGCCGGATGTGATGGCGCCGGCCGAAGCCGACCGGCTGACCATGACCGAGCGCAACCTGGTGTTGCACGACGGCATCAGCACGATCATCTTCGACGAGTCCGGCAAGGCCATTGTCGAGCAGGTAGTGACCACCTACCAGACCAACAGCTTCGGCCTGGATGATCGCAGCCTGCTCAAGCTCAACACCAAGTGGACGGTCGATTACATGCGCTACGTCTTCCGCTTTGCGGTGGCGCGGGATTACCCGGCGCACAAGCTGGCTGGTGATGATGTGCTCGAACGCATCGCCCCCGGACAGAAGATCGCCACGCCGCGCTTGATCACCAATACCTTGATCGCGGCGGCTGCGCAGCTCGAATACGTTGGGCTGCTCGAAGACCTTGACGGCTTCAAGAAGAACATCAAGGTACTGCGCTCCGAAGCCGACGAGTGCCGTGTCAATGCCATCCTGCCGCCGAACGTCGTCAATCAGTTCGACGTGTTCGCGGCGGCTGTTCAATTCATTCTGTGAGGTAAATAAACAATGGGACAACTGACTGGACGCGCTTTCATCACGGTGGCGGGCAAGCGCCTGGCCTCGAAGGAAGGCGCAAAACTGGACATCGGTGCGATGGAACGTACCGGCGAGTCGGGCGACGCGGGCGTGCTGGGCTATAAGGAAAAGCCGGGCATTCCGTTTGTTGAATGCACCGTCGCTCACTCGGCCGATATGTCGTTGCAGGAATTCGCTGACATGGTCGACGTCACGGTTTCTTTCGACACCGATACCAAGAGGAGCTTTGTGCTTCGTAACGCCTGGCGTGCCGGCAAGATCGGCATCGACAAGGGCGACGTCGCGCTGCGCTTCGAAGGCATGTCCTGCGAGGAAGTCTGATCATGGGCGATAAAAAGCACCCGCTCGGCTTCACGATCGTTGACGGCGTGATCTTCGGCTCACTCAAGAACGGTTTCTCGATCAGCGGTGTCCTGCACAAGGATTTCTCACTCCGCGAAGCGACCGTCGACGACCTGCTCGATGCCGAGAACGAAGCCGATGTGATGAAGCCACTCAACTTCAACGCGCAGATGATGACACGCCAGCTGGTCAAGGTCGGCACCTTTGAAGGCCCCTTCACGGTGAATATGATTCGCCGCCTCAAGCCGGTTGACTGGCGCATCCTGCGCGCCGCGCAAACGGAGATCGACAACGTGGGGGAAGCCGAGTCGGCAAGCGAATAAAAATCCTTAACGGGATGCTTTTGCTTGCCATGAAGACCGGCTGGAGCCGGGCCGAGATTGTTGGCCTATCTTCAGCCGAATTCAATCACTACCTTGAAATCCTGCTGACCGCCAAAGCTGATCATGAGTAAAGACCTTTCCCTCGCGCTACGCCTTTACACCGACTCAGCCCGCTTCGTCGCCGGCCTGACGCAGGCGGAGAGTGGTACGCGGCGCTTCGTTGGCGGCGTCAAACGCGAGTTCGAGGTGCTTAAAAACGCAATGGGTAGCGTCCAGGGCAAACTTGCTCAGTTGGGTGTGGGCGTTGGCCTTGTCGCTACGGCAGCACAGAGCGCCCGCATGGATAAGGGGCTGACACAGATCGGCCAGACGGCTGGGACGACGCGTGCCGAGGTTGAAAACCTGCGTCGGGAATTATTCCGTATGTCCGGAGAGACCGGGCAGAACGTCGATGACCTGAAGGTTGGATTCAACAACGCGGTGCAGGCCGGCCTTAATTTCAAAGAAGCGCTGCCGGTCATCGACGCGACGAATAAGGCGATGGCTGTCACGGGCGCAACGGCGGATCAATTGACGGCTGGCCTGACGGTTGCGGGGCAAGCCTACAATTTCGACCTGGCAAAACCTCAGCTCGCGCTGACGCTCCTGGACAAGATGACCGTCGCCGGTCGCCAGGGTAACGCCGAGCTTGAAAACCTCTCCAGCATCTTTGCCCGCGTCGGTGTGAATGCGTCGTCAGCCGGCATGGGGTTTGACCAGACCTTGGCCTTCATCGAGACGCTGTCCCTGGTTGAACGACAGCCGGAACGCCTGGCCACGCTGGCCGATAGCACGCTGCGCCTTTTCACCAACATGAAGTACATGAAGGATGCGGCTCAGGCAACGGGCGTCAAGTTCTTCGACGGCAAGGGCGAGCGTCGCGACGCCGTTGAAATTCTCAAGGACATCAAGAGCAAATACGACGCGCTGAAGAATGACAAGAGCCGTGCAATCTTCTTGCAGAACGCCTTCGGCCACGCCGACCTGGACACGATCAAGGGCCTGAAAACGCTACTCGGTGGCGATAGCTTGAACAAGATCGGCGAGTTCTCTACCGCGATCCGCAATGCTGGGGGAACGATCGAGCGCGATCTGCCGGCAGCGATCGACAATGCTATTGACGCTACAGATCGCCTGAAAGCCGAATTGCGTTTAGCCGCTGATGGTTTTGTCAAGCCGATCAACGAGACGTATCAAAACGTCGTGAAGTGGGGTTTGGACAAAAAAGAAAACGGTGGACTCGGGCTTGATGGCAAAGATCTGATGATCGGTGGCGCCGTAGCTGCAGCCGGCACGTTCATGGCCGCCCGCTACGGCGGCAAGGCGATCAGCGGCTTGGCCAAGCGCTTCGGCGGTACCGCTGCTGGCGTTGCAGAAGGTAAAGCCCTCGAAGCTGCTGCGGGTGTGACGCCGGTATTCGTCGTCAATTGGCCGGCATCAATGGGCGGCAGCATCGCTGATGTTGCCGGCGCCGCCGTTGGTGCAGGAACCGCCGGGAAGATCGCCAAAGTCGCCAGCCGCGCAAAGACTCTGGCGGTTCTTGCTGGCGGTCTCGATCTCGCCACCTGGGGGACGATGGGTGCAGCCGGTGTTGGCACCGCTGCAGCCGGGGTTGCAGCCGCTGGCGCGGGTGGTTATGCCGTGGGCTCGGGTCTCAACTGGGGCGCGGAGAGGCTCGCGCGCGGAACACGCATGGAGGGCTTTGGCACTGATGTAATCGGAGGCGCGATCGCCAAGATTCTGGCGCTCCTGGGCAATGCTGATGCACGTGAAGCCATCGCCTTGAATAAACGTGCCGATGAGCTTCTCGGGAAGATCAACATCCAAGTTAATGATGGCCGCGTGACCTCAGTTACGGCGAGCACAAACCTGCCGCGTTTGCCGATGAACGTCGACGCCGGTCGCTCGATGATCAACCCATGACCGACTACATCGCTCCCTGGCGCAAGAGCCTGCAACCCGGTTCGTTCCGCAGTGTTCCGTTCAGCGTCAAGAGCGCGAACACGCAAGTTGGCCGGCGCGTTGCGGTGCACGAGTATCCGCAGCGCGACGATGCCTTCCCCGAGGATCTCGGCCAGAAGTACGACACCTTCACCATCGAAGCGATCGTCATCGGCCCTGACTACATCAAGGCCCGCGATGCGCTGATCAAAGTGCTCAAGCAGCCCGGCGCTGGCACGCTGGTGCATCCGTATTACGGGAAGCGCACGGTCACGCTGATCAGCCCGGCGCGGATCTCCGAATCGCCGGAAGAAGGTGGCTGCGCGAAGTTCTCGCTCGACTTCATTGAGGCGGGAGAGAACACCGAGCCTGCAGCGCGCCAGGATACGCAGGACGCGGTTGAGACAGCGGCTGACACCGCCATGTCGCAGACCGCCGGCGATTTCGCGCAGAACTACAGCCTTAACGGCGCGCCCGAGTTCGTCGAGGTCAGCGCGCTCGACCAGGCGAAGTCGGCAATGGCGGCACTGGAATCGGCGCGTCGATCGCTGGTACCGGATCTGTCGATCCTCACCGACTACGTGGCGGCGGCCAGCGGCATCGTCGGCAGCTTGAACAGCCTGATCCGGGCGCCCGCTGCCTTCGCGCAAAGCGTGCTCGGCATGTTCGGCGCGCTCAAGGCGCTGGCCAAGAGCCCGCTGTACGCGCTCAACTCATATCGCGGCCTGTTCGACTATGGCAGCAACCACGCCAACGTGCCAAAGACAACGCCATCACGCCTCCGTCAATCGAGCAATCAGGCGGCAATGGCGACATTAGTACGCCGTGCCGCGTTGATCGAAGGCGCGCGCGTGGCCAGCCGTGCCGAGTTTGAAACCTACGACCAGGCCGTGGCCACGCGTGACGATCTGGCCGCTCGGCTCGATGACGAAGCCGCTGGGATCGTGCCAACTGACGCGCTGCCGCACGAGATTGCGGACCCTGTCTATCAGGCTTTGACGGCCCTGCGCGTGGCGCTGGTGCGCGATCTGACGGCACGTTCGATCGATGCCCCACGGGTAACCCGCGTGACGCTCCCAGCGACGATGCCGGCGCTGGTTGCCGCTTACCGAATCCACGGCGATGCCACGCGTGAAGACGAGCTGATTTCGCGTAATCGCCGCTTGATCCGTCACCCCGGTTTCGTACCAGGCGGTGAGGCGTTGGAAATCATCGCCCGGTAGTAAAGCCCTTTAGTCGATCAGCCGGGCGACGGGCAGTAGCCTGTCCGCATGGCAATCGACTCCCCTTTTGGCATCGCTGAACTTCGCACCGCTGGCAATTTCTACGGCGGCTGGAAGAACGTGCGCATCACGCGCTCGATCGAGCAGATGGCCGGTACTTTCGATCTTGAGATCACCGAGCGCTGGCCGGGCAACCCCATCGCCACGCCACTCAAGCCCGGTGGGAGTTGTCAGGTGCTGCTCGATGGCGATGTGGTGATTACCGGCTACGTCGATTCCGTGTCTCCGGACTACGACGCCAGCCGTCACACGATCCGCGTTACCGGGCGCGACAAGACGGCAGACCTGGTCGATAGTTCGGCGATTCACAAATCCGGCCAATGGCACAACGTCAAGTTGGATCAGTTGGCGCGTGACCTGATCAAGCCCTACGGCATCAAGCTCATCATCGAAACCGATGTGGGTAGCGCGTTCGAGTCGTGGAACATCCAGGAGGGCGAAACCGTTTTCGAGTGCCTGGAGCGTGCGGCAAGACAGAAGGCCTTGCTCCTGACCAGCAACCCGGACGGCGACCTTGTTATTACCCGAGCGGGCAAAGAACGTTTGGATCATGGTCTTGTCGAGGGCCAAAACATCAAGGCCGCTCGTGCTGACTTCTCTTGGAAAGAGCGGTTCTCCAGCTATGTCGCCAAAGGCCAGGGGCGCCTCGGTGCGGACGGAGAAACGGAACACTCCGCGCCTTCGGGCAAGGTTGATGATC
>JAIFNM010000096.1 GCA_020047725.1 Betaproteobacteria bacterium | reverse complement strand
GGCCTGGCGCTGATCGCCAATCAGCAAGGAGTTATCCAGATTGGCGTCGCCGCGATGCAGCGGCAGCGTGCCGTTCAGGAACTCGCTCAGGCTGTCGCACAGCGCCAGCTTGTTCTGGATCGACAGTTCGATGTTGATGCGTTCGATGCCGTCGCAGTAGTCACCCATGCGCGGCAGTGGAATGACGACGTCCTCGTTGAGCTTGAAGGCGTTGGTGTGGCGCGAAATGGCGGCGGTCCGCGAGCGGTCGAGCCAGAACTTCTTGCGCGTGTCGGCATCGACGGCGATGAAACCTTCGGCCGAACGCAGGTTGCACAGGCGCACGACTTCCGATGCGGCAAGCATCACGGCTTTTTCGTCGTGGCCGACGATGTCGCCGATCAGCACCATCTTCGGCCGGCCTGCGGTTTCGCCCTTGCGCTTGGCCTTGGTGGCGTAGCCGATGGCGCGTACGTAGCGCTCGTCGAGGTGTTCCAGGCCGGCCAGCAGTACGCCGGCCTGATGCCCGGCACCGCCCGGCTTGAAATAATCGGTGATCTCGACGATGGCCGGAACGGCTTCGCGCACCTGGCCGAAAAACTCCAGGCAGACGGTGCGCGTGTGCGGCGGCATCTTGTGCAGCACCCAGCGCGCGGCGACGATCAGCCCGTCGGTACCTTCCTTCTGGATCGCCGGCAGGCCGGACAGGAACTTGTCGGTCACGTCCTTGCCCAGTCCGTCCTTGCGGAAGCTGCGGCCGGGAATCTCAAGAATCTCGGGCGCGCCGGACGGTGTTTTGCCGTCCTTCTGGAAGCGCTGGATCTGGAAGCGCGCGATCTCCTGGTCGTGAATCTTGCCGAAGTTGTGGTTGATCCGCGTCACTTCCATGAAGTGACCGTTGGTATCGACCATCTTCCACCACGCCAGATTGTCGAGCGCGGTTCCCCACAGCACGGCCTTCTTGCCACCGGCGTTCATGGCGATGTTGCCGCCGATGCACGAGGCGCTGGCCGAAGTTGGATCCACCGCGAAAACGCGGCCGGCGGCGCTTGCGGCTTCGGATACGCGCTCGGTGACAACACCCGCACCGGTGCGGATGGTGGCGTAAGACTGATTACAGCCGGGCAGAAGCATGTCCTCGACCGGGCTGATGTCGATCAGCTTTTCGGTGTTGATGACCACCGAGAGTGGGGTCAGCGGAACGGCGCTGCCGGTGTAGCCGGTGCCGCCGCCACGCGGGATGATGGTCAGGCCGAGTTCGATGCAGCCGCGCACCAGCGGCGCCATTTCCTCTTCCGTATCGGGGTAGAGAACGACGAAGGGGTATTCCACGCGCCAGTCGGTAGCGTCGGTGACGTGCGAAACGCGGGCCAGACCGTCGAAGCCAATGTTGTCGCGGCGGGTATGGCGGAGCAGTGTTTTCAGCACCCGTTTGCGCAGCGCAGTGGTGTCGTCGAAGTGACGTTCAAAGGCATTGACGGCAGTTTGCGCCGCGTCGTAAAGCTTGAGCACCCGGTCGTTGCCCTGGCGGCGCTTGTCGATTTCATGCAGACGATGGCGCAGCGCGGCGATCAGCGCCTCACGCCGCTCGCGGTTGGCGAGGAGGTCGTCTTCCAGGTAGGGATTGCGCTGCACGACCCAGATGTCACCCAGCACCTCGTAGAGCATGCGCGCCGAGCGGCCGGTAACGCGCTGGTGGCGCAGTTCATCGAGGATCGCCCAGTTCTCCGCACCGAGCAGACGGATGACAATTTCGCGGTCGGAGAACGAAGTGTAGTTGTAAGGGATTTCGCGCAGACGTGCGTTCATGGTCGTTCGACAGCTTATAAAGGCGGGATTTTACCGTATCACCGTGTACCTCGTTGCGTGTGCGGATCTCGACGAAGTATTGCGCAGCGGATTGAACACGATGTCCTGAGACGAGCATGAAAAGGCGCTCTACGGGATGGCATCGCTGTAGGCAAGCATTGATGCGGGTCTTCGGTCTATAGCGTTGTAGACTGCCGTTTCATGCGGGTTACAGCGGGCCGTATGGCAAGTGCCGGGGCAGCGCTTTGTAAAAAACCGCTAAGGTGCGGCGAAAATCCTGGTCGGCCCGCTTACACTTGATCGTGCGTCCGACGATTATTCGCCGATGTGACGCAGTTTTCGCACAAAAAAGAGGAATTGGTGTTAAATTTCTCATCAAGAAAAGGGAGCAACTCATTGACTTCAAACGACTCCAGCCAAGATTCGGCGCTCAAGCCGACGCCGAGTGACTTCGTCGCCGACCTGCGCGAAGATTTGTTGCATCACGACCCCTTGCTGGCTTGTCTGGTTGAATTGACGCGTTTGCATGGTCGGCCGAGTACGCGCGCCGCGCTTTCGGCCGGCTTGCCGCTCGAAGGCGGATGTCTGACCCCTTCGCTTTTTGCCCGCGCGGCGACCCGTGCCGGTTTGTCGAGCCGAATCGTTCGGCGGGCGCTGGCGGGTATCGATACGGCGCTGTTGCCGGTCATCCTGTTGCTCAAGGGCGATCAGGCCTGCGTGTTGCTCGGCTGGAACGAGGCGGGTGATACCGCTCAGCTGCTGTTCCCCGAAACCGGGCAGGGCGAAGTCACGCTTTCTCGCGATGAACTGAATGATCGCTACATGGGGATCGCCCTGTTTGCCCGGCCGCGCTTCGCCTTCGATTCGCGCACGCCGGAAGTTGGCAAGGTCGTTGCGCGCCACTGGTTCTGGGGTGCCTTGCTGGAGCAGAGCCCGGTCTATCGCGATGTAATCGGTGCCGCGCTGTTGATCAACGTTTTTGCGCTGATCATGCCGATCTTCTCGATGAATGTGTATGACCGCGTGGTTCCCAACAATGCGATCGATACGCTGTGGGTGCTGGCGCTGGGTGTGTTCCTGATTTTCATCATGGATTTCATGATGCGCCTGCTGCGCGGGCACTTCGTCGATCTGGCCAGTGCGCGCATCGACGTCAAGCTGTCGGCGCAGATCATGGAACGCGTGCTCGGTATGCGTCTGGAAACCAAGCCGGCGTCGGTGGGTTCGTTCGCTTCGAATCTGCGTTCGTTCGAGTCCGTTCGTGATTTCATCGCGTCGGCGACGGTTACCGCGTTGATCGATTTTCCGTTCGCCATCCTCTTCCTGCTGGTCATCACCTGGATCTCGTGGCCGTTGGTGTTCATTCCGATCATCGGGCTGATCCTCGGCTTGATCTACGCCTACATCATCCAGCACAAGATGCACGAGCTGGTTGAGACTACTTACCGCGCCTCTGCCTTGCGCAATGCCTCGCTGATCGAGAGCCTGACGTCCATTGAAACGATCAAGACGCAGGGCGCAGAAGGTGTCATCCAGAACAAGTGGGAGCGCACGACGGCTTTCCTCGCCCGTACCAGCGCCCAGATGCGCCTGCTTTCGTCCAGCGCGACCAATGGCGCAATGACCATCACGCAGGTGGTCAACGTCCTGATGATCGTTGCCGGCGTCTATCTGATTCAGGATCGCCAGTTGACCATGGGCGGGCTGATCGCCGTCACCATGCTGGGTGGGCGTGCCATTGCGCCGCTCGGTCAGGCCGTCGGCATGCTTATGCAGTTCCAGAACGCGCGCATGTCGCTCGAAACGCTCGACAAACTGATGGCGCAACCGGTGGAACGTCCGGATGCGTCGGCCTTTATCCATCGGCCGGAGATTCAGGGCGAGATCGAATTCCGCAACGTCTCGTTCAGTTATCCCGGACAGGGCGAAGCCGCACTGCAGAACGTGTCGCTGCGGATTCTGCCGGGCGAACACGTGGTTATCCTTGGTCGCACCGGTTCCGGCAAGACGACGCTGCAGAAACTGATGCTCGGGCTGTATCAACCGACCGACGGCGTTGTACGCATCGACGGCATTGACCTGCGTCAGCTCGATCCGGCCGATCTGCGCCGCAACGTCGGTTTCGTCGGTCAGGATGCGACGCTGTTCTACGGCACGTTGCGCGAGAACATCTCCATTGGCGCGCCCTATGCGGATGATTCGGCGATTGTGGTCGCCGCCGAGGTGGCTGGACTGACCCAGTTCGTCAATCGGCACCCGAAAGGCTTCGACATGCTCATCGGCGAGCGCGGTGAATCGCTTTCGGGCGGGCAGCGTCAGGAAGTGGCGATTGCCCGTGCCGTGTTGATGGACCCGCCGGTGCTGTTTTTTGATGAGCCGACCAGCGCCATGGACTTTTCGACCGAACACGGTTTCAAGGATCGCTTGCGGCGCTTTGCCGCACACAAGACGATGGTCATCGTGACGCACCGTACCAGCCTGATCGACCTGGCGACTCGCATCATCGTCGTCGACGACGGCCGGATTGTTGCCGACGGACCGCGTGAGCAGGTGGTCGAGGCCCTGCAGTCAGGTCGAGTCGGGAGGGCCACGCCATGAACGGCTTTCTGATTGCGGCGGGGAAACGCGTGATCGGCCTGCTGGAAGCGATTCGCGTGCGCATTCAGCCGGGCATCGATTCCGGTCTGGAACGCATGTCGGTCACCCGGAAAAACGAAGAGCAGCAAGGCTTTGCCGCTGACACCGATTTCGCCATCCTGCAACAGGAACCCTTGCGCGCCCGAATCCTGCTCAAGACGATCGGCATTGCCTTTGCCATTGCACTGATGTGGTCGGCGGTCAGTCGCGTCGACGAGGTGACGCGGGGCGAAGGAAAAGTCATCCCGTCGCGCCAGTTGCAAGTGCTGCAGAGCCTGGATGGCGGCGTAGTTTCGGAGATTCTCGTACGCGAGGGCGAGGTAGTCGAGCCTGAGCAGATTCTGCTGCGTATTGATCAGACGCGTTTCGCTTCGTCGGTACGCGAAAGTCGCGTGCAATACACCTCGCTGGTCGCCAAGGCGGCCCGTTTGCGCGCGCTGACCGAAGGCAAGCCGTTCGATGTTCCGCAGGATATTGCCAAGGAGGACCCGAAGACGGTTGACGAGGAACGTCGCCTTTACGAATCCCGGCGCAACGAACTGGAAACAACGACCTCGATCGCCCGGCAGCAGTTGACGCAGCGTCAGCAGGAGCTGGTCGAAATCCGTGCCAAATTCGAACAGGCGGCCAGAGCGTATGAAAGCTCGGCAAAGGAGTTGACCGTCACCAAGCCATTGATTGCCTCGGGAGCAGTGTCGGAAGTCGAGTTGCTGCGCCTTGAGCGCGATGTCGGGCGTTTCCGCGGCGAGCGCGACATGGCCTCAGCGCAGATTTCACGCATTCAGGCGTCGATCAGCGAAGCCAATCACAAGCTCGATGAAGTCGGTCTGGCCTTCCGCAACGAAGCCGGCAAGGAACTGGCTGAAACCATGTCCAAGCTCAACAGCGTGGCGGAAACCAGCGTCGGGCTTTCCGATAAAGTGACGCGTTCGGTGTTGCGCTCACCGGTCAAGGGAACCGTCAAACGCCTGCTGATCAACACCGTCGGCGGGGTCGTACAGCCGGGCAAGGACGTCGTTGAGGTGGTGCCGCTGGAAGACAATCTGCTGCTTGAAGCACGAGTCCTGCCGCGCGACATCGCCTTCCTGCGCCCGGGACAGAAAGCCGTCGTCAAATTCACCGCCTATGACTTTTCAATCTACGGCGGTCTGGACGGCAAACTCGAACACATCGGTGCCGACTCGGTGGTCGATGAAAAAGGCAACGCCTTCTATACCGTACGTGTGCGTACCAATCAATCAACCCTCGGGAGCAACATGCCGGTCATTCCCGGCATGATTGCTGAAGTGGACATCATCACCGGCGAAAAGAGCGTGCTGTCCTATCTGCTCAAACCTGTCTTGCGTGCCAAGGCGCGCGCGTTTTCGGAGCGTTGACGATGCAATCGCTCTTTTTATCGATTGACGCGCGGCAAAGAAACAACTGGCGCGAAGCGTTTCCCGATCTGGTTTGCGGGCGGCTGGATGCTGTCTTCGCAGAGGAGAAGCTGGTCTGGGTCCTGCAACCCGTTGGGCATCGTGCCGAAGGTGTCGTCAAACACTTGAGCAAGAGTCTCGCCGGTTGTTCGCTGGTTCTTCTCGCCGATGAGCCATCCGAAGACGAGGCGATGGCCGCGCTGGCGGCAGGCGCATCAGGCTATTGCAACGGCCATGCGGCACCCGAGGTTCTTCAGCAAGTAGCGATGGTCGTTGAAAACGGCGGAATCTGGGTCGGACAAGGGCTCATGCAGCGGCTGTTGGCCTCAACCGCCCGGCTGCTTCCGGCAGATAAAGCACAAGATTCATCATGGCGCGCCACGCTCACGGTGCGTGAACAGGAAGCCGCTGTTCTTCTCGCCAAGGGTGCCAGCAACAAGGAAATCGCCCGCCAGCTCGATATTACCGAGCGTACCGTCAAGGCCCACGTCGGGGCGATGCTGGAGAAGTTCGGCGCCCGCGACCGCATGCAGCTCTCGTTGATTATCAACGGTATCGAAAAGCCGCGCTAAGCACGAGATCTCAACGATGGCCGCCTATCGTACTTCAGTACAGTAGGCGGCCATCGTGCATTTGGCTATTGTTGCGTAATCAATCACTCCTTATCGAGGACAAATCATGGCTGCTAACACACCCGTCGCGCGCGTCTCCGCTGTTCAAGGAAAAGCTTTCGCCAAGGGCGAAAATGGCGAAATGCGCCAATTGCACGTTGGCGACCTGATCTATCAGGGCGATGTGCTGGTAACAGCAGCGGGCGCGCATGTCGATCTGGCGACAGCGGACGGTCGCACCTTGGCCATTGCAGCCAATGAAACGGTAACGGTTGACGCCGAAGTGGCTGGCGCATTCAAGCCGGATGCGACCGATTCAGCATTGCTGGCGGCCGGAAAAGATTCGAATACGATCATCCAGGCGATCAACCAGGGCGGCAGTCTGGATGAGTTGCTCGAAGAAACGGCGGCTGGGAACGCTGCTGGCGGCGCAGACGGCGGCTCGACTTTTGTGCGACTGCTGCGGATCGCTGAAAGCGTTGATCCGCTGGGTTTTGAGTTTGATACGGCGCGGCGGGGGGGGGTGGATGAGGTTTTTAGCGGCACCGTCTCGGCCCCGGCCAACGAAGTGATCACGGTAACACCGACCAACGACGCACCGGTCGCCACCCCGAGCACCAGCTCGGGCGATGAAGACACCAACATTGCAGTTGGCCTGTCCGGCACGGA
Organism: Betaproteobacteria bacterium; assembly: GCA_020047725.1. GTDB lineage: Bacteria > Pseudomonadota > Gammaproteobacteria > Burkholderiales > Rhodocyclaceae > Propionivibrio. The sequence goes on along the minus strand of JAIFNM010000096.1, from coordinate 83 downwards.
CCCCGACGGCATCGTCGTGAGCGTCACGGTCACCACGCTGCCGCCCGCGACCCAAGGCGTTCTCTATCTGGCTGACGGCACCA
>JAIFNM010000023.1 GCA_020047725.1 Betaproteobacteria bacterium | reverse complement strand
TCGTTGAAGTCGAGCAGATCGCCGGCGAGAATCAAGTGGCCGGTCGAGGATACCGGGAGGAACTCGGTAATGCCTTCGACGACGCCGAGAATAAGGGCTTTAAGCAGAATCAGACCATCCACGGGGCATTGTCCAGACAAAAGCCGCATTCTAGCAGGCGGCTCGGGAAAGGAAGCGGAGGTACAGAGGGGTTGCAGAAACCGGCATTTATGACTGCCCCGAAACGCCCGTCAATAAACGGCCTTCGGGCGGTTGCCTGCGAGATCCGCATGTTTTTTGGGTTGCAGGCCTGCTTATGAGTAACCTCCTATTCACGCCAAGGTTTGTCGCTGTTTCGTACCTTCACAATTTTTTACTTGCCGTGAGATCAGGTCGCGGGATAGTCTTGTTTTCCGTAGCGAATCACTATTCTTCTCAAGGAGAAAACCATGCGTCTTGCTTCAAGCGTACTCAAGTCGATCAAATTGCTGTCGATTGCAGGCGCTTTGGCGTTTTGTTCGCAGGTGTCGGCGCTGGGGTTGAGCGAACTTTCGAACAAGGACACGGCGTCGGGCCTCAAGGAGGCACTTACTCGTGGCGTCAATGTCGCGGTCGGCCAGCTTGGCAAGGCGAATGGGTTCATGGGCGATAGCCGTGTGAAAATTCCACTACCCGAATCGGCGCGCGCGGCAGAAAAGATGATGCGTACGCTGGGCATGAAAAAGCAGGCCGACGAGTTGATCGAGACGATGAACCGCGCCGCCGAAATGGCCGTCGTTGAGGCCAAGCCCATCCTCAGCAACGCGGTCAAGAGCATGAGCTTCGACGATGTACGAGGCATTCTGACGGGTGGTGACGATGCGGCGACGCAGTACTTTAGGCGCACGACCTCGGACGCCGTCGTGGCAAAATTTCTGCCAATCGTCAAAAAGTCGACCGCCAAGGTCAACCTGGCCGGACAGTACAACCAGTACGCAGGTAAAGCCGCCAAACTCGGGTTGCTCGACAAGAACGACGCCGACCTCGACACCTACGTTACCTACAAGGCGATGGACGGCCTCTTTTTGATGATCGCCGAGCAGGAAAAAGCGATTCGCCAAGATCCGATCGGTACCGGATCGAACATGCTGAAAAAGGTTTTTGGCGCGCTCGGCAAGTAAAATTTGCGACGTGTTTCGACACGGATTGTTGTCAGCTCGGGTGGCTTATATCTCTCTGTTGGCAACGGCAACAGCCATGAAAAGTGTCCGGCGGAGGCTCCTGCGAAATTTGTCCGAAACCGGGCATCATTGACAAAACTCAATTTAATCAATAGAGTCTCATCTCCAGTCCAACGCAGCCCTATGCGTGAAGCATCTTTTGGTATTGAACTCTTCTCTCCCCTGCGACTCTATTGCAGGGTATTCAGTCAGTAGAAGCAGGAAGTTGTAGAAGTATCCGCCCGGCGGTAAACCTTGCCGCGTTCCTGGGCTTAGCACCCCCCTAAAACCGTTCGTCGTCGGGCTTTTTTTGCCTTGCGATGACCACAGTGAAGGAGAGTGAGCATGTCTGTATCGATTACGCTCAAACAAACGATGGCACGCAGTTCCGATGCCGCCCTGAATCTTATTCAGCACATTTTGATTATTGCTGCACTTTTGCTCGTTTTTGCCGTTATCAACGTTTTTGTCGACGGCTCGCCGTCGGTTGGAATCCGGAAATTCGACTTGAGCGCGTTGGCCGATTTATCGACTTCGGCGGATTCTCCAATCGAGGTTTCGGTGGTTGAGCCCGAAGTGGTTGTATTGTCACCCCGCATGCAGGGTGCGCTTGACTACGTGACGCGACGCTACCGGGTGTCGCCTGAATCGCTTGTTCCGGTTTTTGAGACCGCGCAGTTGATCGGGAAGGAGCGGCGCATCGATCCGCTACTCATTGTTGCCATCATCGGGATCGAATCGCGATTCAATCCATTTGCCCAAAGCTCCATGGGTGCACAGGGATTGATGCAAGTTATCCCACGTTTCCATATGGATAAGGTTCCGGAGGGTACGACGGGAGACCGACCTTTGCTTGATCCCGTGATCAACATTCGGGTCGGCGTTCATGTCCTTCAGGAGGCAATTCGCCGGAGCGGAGGCCTGGTTGCCGGGCTTCAACAGTATGCCGGTTCGTCAGACACCGAAGGCGGTTACGCCAGCAAGGTGTTGGCCGAGAAGGAGCGTCTGGAGCAGGCGGCGCGGCGTGCTGCGGCACCCCCGGTGTAGCCAGTGCCTCCTCGCGCCTGAGTCCCTTTTAGTTTTCTGGCTTGACCAGTTCTGAGCTGGTCATCCGCCGGATTGTTTGCCGCGCTTCGGCCGGGAGGACAAGCTCGGCATGCGCGAGCGGTGTCGTGATGCGCTGGTCAAAGTGCAAAAGCCCAGTTTCGTCTTCGCGCAGAAGACTTGCATCGATGAGTTGCGTAATGAGCGCGGAGAATGTTGTTTTTTCCGCATGCTCTGGCGAATTGAACTCATAGAGCAGCCCCAGGCGCTGAGCTAGCAGATGGCAATCGTTTTCCAGCGCGCGGCGCGTACTGCAACCCGATCCGCTGTGTTGCAGTACGGCCAGCGTGAGGAAGTGCCGCTCGAGGATTGGGCGTAGCGTCTCACCAAGCAGGTGCAACTCGGCAAACTCCTGAGTATTAGGCTCGGGCGCGGAAAGATGCTTGGGCTCGTTGCGCAGCAGCAGGCCGCGTTTGACGAACACTTTGATGATGGTTTCCGTGGCGGCGGGGAGTTCCTCGGGCGACCAACGCAGGAACAGTTCGGCACCGATCAGGCTGTAGATTCCGGCAATTGCCTCGTTTACGCGCTGGGAGCCGAGTTGCCGGTTATGGCTCAGCAGGCAAGCGATCAGCGCCGGCAAGGCGAAAAGATGCAGCACGTTGTTGCGGAAGTAGGCGAGTAGCGAGGCCTTGCCTTCTGGCACACGAATCAGGTCGCCCAATGGATGCATTACACGTTCGGCGAACCCGAGTCGTTCGACGTACGCCACAATCTGCTTCGAATCCAGAGTGCAGGGGATTGTTGTTGAAGCGTATGGCGCTTCGGAAACAAGCGCTCGATAGTGTTCTAGAAGGCGATCAAGAACTTGTTCATCGATCATGTGTCTGGGCGTAGACAGTACGGCCAGTGCGATCAGGTTGACCGGATTGATCACTGCGGCTTCATTCAGGCGTTTGGCCAGTTCGGTGGCGGCGCGAAAGGTCGCTTCGCGTGACCAGTCGCTTGTATCAGAGGTCTCGCTTGCCCAGCCCGGACGATGGGACTCAAGAAATTCGCCCAGTGCCAGTGGCTCGCCAAAGTTGATGTGGACCTTGCCGAAAACTCGCTTGATTCGGCGCACCATCTTGATGATGGCCCACAGAGATTCCTTTTGTTTTGGTTTGCCAGCCATTTCTCGAAGATAAGTCCGGCCTTCAATCACTTTCTCGTAACCGATGTATACCGGAACGAAAACAAGGGGCCGAGTGTGTTCGCGGATGAAGCTGCGAACGGTCATTCCCAGGATGCCGGCTTTCGGAGTCAGCGTCCGTCCGCTGCGACTGCGACCACCCTCGATGAAATACTCGAGCGGGAAGCCCCGCGTCATCATCAGATGCAGGTATTCATGGAATACTGCTGCGTAGAGCGGTTCCCCCTTGAAACTGCGACGCAGGAAAAACGCGCCACTACGCCTCAATAACGCGCCGACCAGCGGCATGTTCAGATTGGCGCCGGCGGCAATGTGTGGCGGAGTGAATCCGTTGCGATGCAGCAGGTAGGACAGCAGTAGATAGTCGATATGGCTTCGGTGCGCCGGTACGTAGACGATCCCCTGACTGGGCGCGAAGCGCGTCAGGGTGTCGATGTTATAAATCTCGAAGCCGTCATAGAGGCGCGTCCATAACCAAGAGAGAAAGAGCTCGAGGGCGTGCAGGGTGCCGTACGAATAGTCCGAGGCGATTTCCAGAGCGAAGCGGCGAGCGTGTTCCTGTGCGTTCTTCAGGGAGATGTTATGTGTTTCGGATTCCTTGGCTATCGCAGCGCGTACGAACGGGGAGGCGAGGAGAGCTTCGACTTGTGTGTTGCGATGCGAGAGGTCGGGTCCAATGGCCATCTGGCGCTGGCGGCGGAAGTGTACGCGCAGCACGCGAGAGAGTTTGCGCAGCGCCTGTTCCTCGTCGAGACTTTCGCTGGCAAACGAACGCAGAGAAATTGGTGTATTGAAACGAACCAGCACGTTCCGTCCATGCAGCAGGATGGTCAGCAGGCGGCGGAGCGGACCAGGTTGTCGCCAGGTTTCAGAGAACAGGGCCTTGAGGATCGATTCCTGTTTGTCCGGGCTGCGCCCCCAAAGGATCACGACCGGGACAATCTGCACGTCGAGCCCCTTGTCGCTCAGGGCTTCGCGGACCAGGGCTTTCATCAGCGAAGAGTGTGCATAGCGTTCGCGTGCCGTGGCGCTGAGTGAGTGCTTGCGGTTCAGAGAGAAGGCGGAATGCGGAAAGCTGCCACTGCCAAGTCTTAGTCGAGCTTCTGCGGAAGGAAGACCGGCCCGTTGCGATTCTTCAAAGAGTACCAGCAGGTTCGAGAGGTGGTGGTCCTGCAGGACGTAACAGACCGGCTTTGTCGGGTCGAGACCGAGTCCCTGCGGGTGTTCAGGAAATACGGTCGTCCGCAGCCAAAAAAACAATACCCGGCGGGCTATCGGAAGAGCCCAGCCGGGTACCTCAAAAAAACCAGTCATCTCAACTTTCGCTACAAGCCTTCGCTTCGATCAGTCATCCTCAAGGCCAACCACCTTGTGCTCCGAGGCCAACTGCTGCTGCGTCGCGGCAGGTACCTGGGCATAGTGCGAAAAGGTGATGCTGTAGGACCCTTGTCCCCCGGTCATCGACTTGAGACGTCCCTGATAGTCATCCAGTTCGGCCAACGGAACCTTGCCGTTGATTGACATGGTACCAGTGCTTCGGGGCTGTGTTCCGGTAACTTGTCCACGCTTGCTGGACAAGTCGCCGGCCAGGTCGCCGACTGCATGTTCCGGCGAGTCGATCTCGATTTCGACAATCGGTTCAAGGATGATCGGTGATGCAGCTCGAATCGCTTCGATGACCGCTTTGCGGCCAGCTGAATAGAAAGCGATATCCTTGCTGTCAACCGCGTGCGACTTGCCGTCATTGACGATGACGCGAATGTCGGAAACCGGGAAACCTCCAACCACGCCGTCTTCCAGTGCCTGGCGCACCCCTTTTTCGACAGCGGCCATGAAGACTCCGGGTATGGCTCCACCTTTGACTTCGTCAACAAATTCGAAGCCTTTGCCGCGCTCCAGTGGCTCGACACGCAGCATGACTTCACCGAACTGCCCGGCGCCGCCGCTCTGCTTCTTATGTCGGCAGTGGCCGGGAGCTTTGCCGACAATCGTTTCACGATAGTCGATCTGAGGCGCTTTGGTCTCAAGTTCGATCTTGTACTGTTGCGCCATGCGCGACAGCTTGGCCCGCAGATGCATTTCACCCAAGCCACGGATGACCGTTTCGTTGGTCGTCGGGTGGCGCTCGACCTTGAAGCAGGGATCTTCAATCTCAAGCTTGTGCAGAACGTCAAACAGCCGTTGTTCGTCAGCCCTTTTCTTGGTTTCTACGGCCAATCCCTGCATCGGCTGTGGGAATTCGAGCGGAATCAGGTGAATATGGTCTTCGTCGTGTGAATCGTGAAGCACGCAGTCGAACTCGATTTCTTCAACCTTGGCTATGGCTCCGATGTCACCAGGAACGAGAGTCTCAACTTCAATATACTCCTTGCCGAGCAGGCGGTAGAGATGGCCAACCTTGAATGGGCGCTTGGCATCGCCAACGAATAGCTGGGAATCCTTCTTGATTGTGCCTTGGTGGACGCGGAAGACGCCCAGTTTGCCAATGAACGGGTCGCTGACCACCTTGAAGACATGAGCCAGTACATGCTTGCTAGCGTCGGGCTCGGCGTGGAAGGGTTCGCTGTTCGGATCACCCGGCTCGCCTTTGTAAAACGGTGGTGGGTTGCCTTCGGCTGGATTGGGGGCCAGTTTGGCAAGGGCATCGAGCAATTGGGGAACGCCCGCTCCGGTTTTCGCTGAAACGAAGAGAATCGGAATCAGATGGCCGTCGCGCAGGGCTTTCTCGAAAGGCGCGTGCAGTTCATCCGGACTGGGGTCGGCACCCTCCTCAAGATAACGTGCGAGGAGATCTTCGTCTTCCTCGACAATCTGATCAATCAATGCGCGGTGAGCCGTTGCAACCGATTCAAAGTCGCTCTCGCCGTCATCGTGACCAAGCAGTTCGACAACGTCCTGACCGTGATGCGCCGGCAGGTCGAGCAGCATGCACTCGCGGCCGAAACGTTCGCGAATTTCTGCAATAAGTTTGGGCAGGTCGACGTTGTCTGCATCAATCTTATTGATGATGATCATGCGGCAGAGTTTGCGCGCCGCCGCGAATTTCATCATGCGCTCGGTTGAAAGCTCAATGCCGGTCTGCGCGTTGATGACAACCAGTGCAGTGTCGACGGCGGCTAGCGCACCGATGGCCTGGCCGGCGAAGTCGGGGTAGCCCGGTGTGTCGATGATGTGAATCTGGGCATCCAACCAGTTCAGGCTGGCCATCGCGGAATTGAGCGAATGCCCAAGTTCCTTTTCCTGTGCATCAAAATCACAAACCGTGTTTCCTTTTTCGACCGATCCTCGACTGGTGATCGTGCCGGCAGCGGCTAGCAATGATTCTACAAGCGTGGTTTTACCTGCCGCGCCGTGGCCAACAATGGCGACGGCGCGGAGATTGGCGGTAGTGTTATGACTCATGTTTTCTCCCAATTATGTCGAACGCGCTCTTTTGGGGCGAGAACCAGATAATGCCCCGTAGAGAGCAACTGACTACTCAAGATTCATCCACAACGATTTGCATTCTACCCTTTGTGGCTCGATAGCAAAGTAGCCCATGGAGATTCTTTATGGGTATTTTTTGTCGGCTATTTTTCATATCAGTCTACGCTGGATTTCTTCGCAGTTTTCAAAAGTAATAAAAAAGATAAGGGCAGTAGTCCTTTCTGCGATAAGTAAAATCTATCATAAATGGCATTGAACTATTGATTGACCTTATTACTCTGCAGACGGATAATTCCGCCTTTGTTTTCAATCACTCACCCTATTCATGGGTGTTCAGCAAGCCGGGTTGCCGGAAGGAGCTACGATGGG
>JAIFNM010000264.1 GCA_020047725.1 Betaproteobacteria bacterium | reverse complement strand
GCTTAGCCAGACTCAGTTCCTGGTAGATCATTCCAATTCCGTGCCTTTTTGCCAACGCGGGTGTATGGACTGAAACCACCTGCCCGCCAATAACAATGTCGCCGGTATAGTCGTCAAAGGATCCGGCAAGCATCTTCATCAAGGTGGACTTCCCTGCGCCGTTCTCGCCAACCAGAGCGTGAACCTCACCACGCCGGACTTCGAGGCTGACCTTGTCTACGGCTAGAGTTCCGGGAAAACGCTTGCTGACCTCTCGCATTTCCAAGGCCAACTCCGTACTGCTACTTTCGCTCATGCTCATCCTCTGTGTTCGATTTACATCAAGTCTGGAATGTCGTATTTGCCAAGATTCAGAGGATACTTCCCGCGCTCTCGCACCAGATTCAGGACGAACTCATACCGCTCGGCACTACAGTTGCTGGGGATTGAATGATCCGATTGGACGATATAGCCGCCACCCTTGGCGGCGTTAAGCTTGCGCATTACCTGCGCTTCGAGTTCCGGCAGCGGCGCGTCAGCCCAGGTCATTACGTCGATGTTTCCGCAGAATCCCATCTTGTGGCCATATTGACGCCTGATGTCGACGACGTCCAAGCCGCTCTTTGCCTCAAGAGGGTTATACGAATCCAGTCCGATTTCGATGAAATCATCATATAGAGAACTGGCGTTTCCGCAACCGTGGTAGATGACGGGAATTTTGCTTTCATGACATACCCGGATTATTTCGGCCGTAATCGGCTTAAAGTGCTCCCGCCAGAATACCGGGGAAAACAGCATGCCTTTGCGGTAAGCTACATCACCCCAGATCACCATGCCCGCAAGCATGCCATCAGCAGCCTTGATCTGGGCCTTGGTCAATTCCACGAGAAAATGCCCCAACCGCTTGAGGAACACACCCAATTCATCGGGATAAAGCGCCATCCACTCAAGTGCATTTTCCGTCCCGACGATCCGCCACAGGTATTCATGGGCTTCGCAGACATTGCCGTAAACCGGCAGGTCTGGGTAGTAAGACGCTACGGTCTGCACCCAAGCGGGCGTATTTCGACTGATAACATCTCCGATCCCGGCTAACTGGTTGTCACCTGCGCTAAAGAAGCGCCGATCATCCCACGGGTCGTCGAACTGAAATGCTTCCATCTTCTCGATGGTATCGGTCTCGAACTCTTCGTAGTAGGGCATCTGGACGCCCTGCTTTCTACGAATGGTCGCCTCGAAACCAGTCTTGAGAATGACATCATCCCCACTCTCAGAAATAATCTGGAACGACTTGATGTGTGGGTCCATGTTCGGCGTGATGGTGATCCAATCAAGGTCGTAATAGCGATATATGTCAACATCTGCAGCCAAACCTTTTTCCTTCCTCCAGCGATCAACGAAAGATGTCCAGAAAAAGTCGCTTATTGGAACTTGATCACCTTCTTGATGGGAAAGTGCAGCGTTCATCCGATTCAGTTTCTTGATGCAATTCTCGGTTCGTTGCAAGGTCGTCATTGCTTTGCTCCTCAATCTTGATGAAAACACTCTTCCATGTCAGCCCACCATTCACCCGGCAAGCGAGTGTCCAAAGGAGCTTGCATGGGTTTCATGATCGCCCACCATTCCAGAGTCCTCGGATCCTCTGCCATTTTGGCCATGTCGCCAGCGAAATTGGCCCCGTGGTATTCGAAGTAAGCAAAGAGATATCCATCCTTGTGGTAGATGGAATAATTCCTGATATTGCATTCGGTAATCTTTGCCGCGACCTCCGGCCAAATAACGGCATGGTATTGCTTGTAACTTTCCAAGACCCCCGATTGCAGTTGAATCACCTGACCAAATCGCTTCATTGAAACTCCTTATTTTTAGTTACGACGGTTTGCCTCATGCTATCACGAGCAAGCAAACCGTCAACAAATATTTATCTAAATTTTTACATTATTTACCTATTTTTCACTTGTGATTTGATAAACCATCGTTCACAAAGGGTTGGAGGAATTGCGGCAATGATCGGCTACACCAAAAACGGATCGATTAGGCAATCGAGCAGCGCGATAGCACCTGAATGAACCGCATTTTTCACACGTCCTCCCTTGTCAAAATCCCACGCCATTTTCTCGCAAGGACAACGACAAGCCGAACACGCGCATGCCACAGCGGAAGAACGGTCGTAGGCAGACCTTGTTCGGCGGGCTGGAGAAGCAACCCGCCCTAGATTAATCCCCGGGGAACTTGAGATCTTCGGGCGGCAACGTTGATCGCTTTGGGACATCGCCATTCGCCGTTGCGTTTTCCACAACCTGGAGCCTCATCTCTGGCTAGAAAGTGCATGCACGACGCCACGCAAACACAGAACCCACGCTGAACCCACGAATAGTTGACTCATAATGCATGGCAAAGCGGTGCAATCGAAGTCATCGCGCTCGCGGGATGACTCCTTTTCCTCAGACAATTCACTGTCACCAATTAACTTCTAATGCACGAATCCCAGTATTTCTTGCTGAACCAAAAATCAAACGCAGAATACATGCGAAAAACTGCTAAACTATTTACCTAACACGAGTATGACGTCTTTCCGAACGCTATAGCGTCCAGAAATATCCAAGTAGCCCTCGATGCTTGACATCCCGAATGAGGTTTGAATGGCCAAAGTAACTCTAAGAGATGTCGCCGATGCGGCGGGCGTTTCGATTACTACCGCATCTTTTGCGATGACAGGTAAGGGACGAATCTCCGCGGAGGTCCGACAGAAAGTGATCGAGGCGGGAGACAGTCTGGGCTATCGAAAATCGATGCCACCGCATGGCGCCGATAAGGCTTCGCCGATCATTGGCATTCTCTTCAGCATTGATGCTGAATGGTCGGTTACTTTCGGCTTTATCCGACCCATACTCGAAAGCATCGACAATCATTTTTCTGTTCGTGACCATACCGTCGCGCTCATCCCCATCAATGACCAATTGTCGTCAGACGAGATATTTCGACGTGTCGACAGCCTAGCTTGCAGTGGCCTCTACTCGATTCACTATGGCAACGAACCCCTGTTTACCAAACTGGAGGGGCGTGGTACTCCGGTAGTCCTGATCATGAACGGGAACTACCAGAACCGCTTTTCAACCGTCTGTGTCGACGATTTCCAGGGAGCCTACGAGGGCGCCCTCCACCTTCTGCAGGCTGGTCATCGCAAGATAATCTTCATTGATATTGAACGGGACGACCTGCCGGTATTGTCGATCGATCGCTTTATCGGATTCAAGAAAGCCATCGAAGAATTCGGTATTCCGATCAGCGATATTGAGCGAATCACCTACGACCCGCGCGATCATGAATACCTGCGCAGTCGCTTGTCCGTAATTTTTGGCAAGGAGAATCACCCGACGGCCATTTTCGCCCTTGATGACGACCTGGCGGCTCGCTCGCTCTCCGTACTGCACGAACTCAAGCTCAAGGTTCCCCGCGATGTTTCGCTTATTGCCCCAGGCGATCTTCTCGACTATAGCCAGGAACATTGCCCGCAAATCAGTACGATGAAAATCGATACTAGCCTGATGGGCAATATCGCTTGCAACCTCATGGAGGCTCGTCTCAACCATAACGGGGGCGACATCAACGTTCTCAAGGTCAAGCAGCAGCTCATTCTGCGCGGATCGACCCGCCAGTACGACAAAGGCATCGCTCGCATTCTGGAGAAAAAGCCTTCGCAGCTCCTGCCTCGAGAGAGAGCGATGGCTGCATTCAATCACATCGACACCGGCGCCATTCCCAAGTGGCTTGGCGCATCACCAGAATTCATGGCACGTGCAACAATTGAAACTGGCCTGGGTGACGAAGAACTTCGCCGCAGGCTTGGTGACGATTTCCGCAGAGTGGAATCCCTGCTTGGTAGAGCAGATTCCCGTTGGCGCAGCCCATTTGGCCACGAACGTCGCAGCCCCGGCTATGGCCAACCGACTTCAAAACCTCTACTGGAAAAGCGGAACATCAGAGCGCTGCGGAAGTTTCCATGGCCAGATCCGGCTTCAGCCGACATTTCGAGCATTCACGACAAGGCGAAATCCTTCCATGAGGAATTTGCCATCATGGGTGGGGAATGGTCACCGTTCTGGCACGATGCTATTGATTTTGTCGGTACGCAGGACCTCTATTACCTGATGTACGATGATCCCGATTTTGTACTGACGCTTCTCAACCGCATCGTTGATTACTATGTTGCAGTAAGCACGATAATTTTCGAGACAAGCGGCAAGCACATCGACATTTTTTTTATCGGCAATGATTTTGGAGGCCAAAACGGCCCCTTGTTCACTGTCGATCAGTTCGAACGCTTCATCGTCCCCTCACTGAAGCGCTTGGCCGATCTCGGGCACCGTTACGGCAAGAAGGTCTTGCTGCATTCCGCCGGCGGCATTCGTCCGCTGATTCCGGCGATTATCCGTTCAGGAGTGGATGCACTACATGGATTGCAACCGGATTGTGCCGGAATGAGCCGCCTGGGTCTGAAGAAGGATTACGGCAGTCGACTATGCATGTGCGGCGGCATTGACGCTAAAGACCTTCTACTCAACGGATCACCCGAGACGGTGCGAAGTGCTACCCTAGAACTCCTAAGCACCTTCGCACCAGGCGGTGCCTACGTTGCCAGCCCAAGCCATGAGGCGATTATTGCGGACACTCCGGTCAGCAATGTTCTCGCACTCTTTGACGCAGTAAGAGAATTTGAGGATAACAATCAGCGACGCTAAAGAGCGATTTTGACTTTGATAGTGTTTGCGCCGTTTGAGATCAGCGAAGGGTCCCGATGAGCGAGTGATTGGCAAGAACTTGTGAACCATTTTCAGGAAGGCTTCTTGCGGGCTAGAAAAGAATGAGGGCTTTACGAAGCTCGGAAGGTGGTCATGGGAGGTTTTCGCGAACAACTATCCCAATACCAATAGGTTCAACGCCGGCTAGGAGCGGCTTTTTGTCCCGCAGATTAGTAAAAATACGAATAGCGTTTATCACCTCAGCCTGAGGATTCTGGGTGATTGCCACGTCCATCGTTCCATCAATCAACAAGGAACGAGTTCCGGAGATGATGTCGTGCCCGATAAACACGATCTTGTCATCAAGATGGGCTTCCTTAAGCGCTCGTCCAACGCCCTCCCAGCCCCCCCAACGTTGTAGATGCCGAGCAAGTCGGGATGCTGGCGCAGAAGATCACGTACAAGCTCGTAAGTACGAACCGGGTCCTCGCACCCTTCAAGCGCCCCCACCACACGCAGGCGGGGAAACATTTCGCGCTGAACCTGCTGGAATCCCATCTCGCGTTCATACTGTGCCCGGTAGTTCACGCTTCCTGCAACCAAAGAGATTTTTCCCTCCCGATCGCCGATCTGGCGGCCCATGAGAAGGCCGGCCGTTCTTCCTGCGGCATGGTTATCCTGACCAACAAACGCGCAGCGCATCGAGTTAGAGAGGTCGTTAACTATCGTCAATACGTGCTTGCCCTGCTCCACGATTTGCTTCACCGCCTCACGCACAATTGGATGCTCAAGGGCAATAAACGCTATGCCATCGAAGCGCTTCCCATACTTAAGCAGACTGTCTGCCAAAACCTGAGGGTTGTATTCCTCGGCATATCGCACATGGCAATCGATATTGAATGGAGCAAAATTTCTTTGGACGATCTCAACGTAATCGCCAACCATTCGAATGAAGGCGTTGTTGTTCTTTGGCAGAACGAACGTCAACTTCATTGGCTCGTGAAGAACGGTCGAATATTCGGCGGTGTCAGGCAAATAGCCCATATCAGCGGCGACCCGTAACACCCGTTGCACCGTTTCATGGCGCACGCCTGAACGACGGTTTAGCACGCGGTCAACGGTCGCCAGTGACACTCCGGATTCACGCGCGATATCCAGTTGTTTGGCACGTGATCCACTGTCAAGTCGATCACGCGGGCCTGCTTTCGGGTCATCAATCAATCTTGATTCCCCTTCGAATCACTCGAGGACATGCTAGCGTTTTCCTTTGTTGTTGGTAGTGGCAGTCGCCAGGGCAATTACTGCTTCTTCAGTGGCCTCGGCGCCATCGATTTCTCCGGCGATCCTGCCCTCTTTCATCACCACGAGGCGATCGCTCAAACCCAGTATCTCGGTGAGATCAGACGAAATAAGCATGATGGCCGCGCCCTTGGCAGCCAATTGGCGCAAAAAGCCGTAAATCTCGCTGCGGGCAACGATGTCCACGCCCCGGGTCGGCTCGTCGACGATCAATACACTAGGATTGATTCCAATCCAGGCTCCCAACAGCACCTTTTGCTGATTGCCTCCCGAAAGCATGCGGACCGCTTTCTTCGCGCTCTTGGTGGCAATCCGATAGTTGGAAATGGCCTGGTCAGTTGCCTTGTCAATCGCGGAATCATTCATGAACGGTCCGATGGTGAACCGTTCAAGTTGATTCGAAACGATGTTGTCGCGAATATTAAAATCGAGGTAAAGACCCATTGATTTCCGGTCTTCCGTCAAATAGCTGACGCCCGCCTGGATCGCTTGCCGGGGAGTCTTGAAAGTAACTTGCTCGCCGTCCAGGAAAATCTGTCCGGAATCAAAATCCGTCGCGCCAAATATAGCGTGGGCCACCTCGGTCCGTTCGGCATCCACCAGGCCGGAAAAACCGACGATTTCGCCGGAGCGCAACTGAAAATCGATGTTGGTGAATTCCTTACCTTTCCCAAGTCCACGAACATCGAGCCGAATCGGGCCAAAAGAATCACGGGAAGGACGTTTGCCATAGATATCCACCAACGTGCGCCCCACCATGTTGCTGATCAGGAATTCCTCATCGATGTCGGCTACACAGGCATCGCACACCCATGAACCGTCACGCAAGATGGAAACCGAATGAGCAACCTTGAAAATCTCCAGAAGGTGGTGCGAAATATAGACACATGAAATGCCGAGCGCATTCATTCGTGCAATGTTCTCGAACAATCGGGTCGCTTCATGCTCCGTCAGGGAGGACGTTGGTTCGTCCAGAATAAGGACAGCCGGATTTGTTGAAATTGCCTTTAAAATCTCAATGACCTGCTGGTTGGCCAACGAGAGTGTAGAAACTGGGACTGCTGGATCAATATCTCCGAGATCAAAGAGGGCCAGTAACTCAGACGCTTTTTTTTATACATCTCTCCGCGTTTGATCAATCCAAATCGATCAACGGGCTGCCTGTTGGCAAAAATGTTCTCTGCGACGCTCAGTGCCGGAA
>JAIFNM010000188.1 GCA_020047725.1 Betaproteobacteria bacterium | reverse complement strand
CCATTTCCACAAGGAAACCGGGCTAAACCTTCTGCCGACGATCCCACGCCTTCAAGCCAACGGCGCCCTGATCGAGGACCGACTGGTCATCTGAACCGGCCGGTTCCAAAGCAGCCAGGGCCAATACATGCGCCGCCATGGCTTGCACGATGCTCTCCGCCTCACCGACCGGGCAGGTCTGTTCAAAATGAACCACGGGATGAAGTATTCGCAACTCTTCGAGTAACAGAGGCACGTCGCGCTTGAGGTGGCCACCCTGAGCCATGAACATTGGCAATACGACAATGCGCTCAAACCCCTCACCAACCAGCGACTCGACACTCTCGCGCAGATTTGGCGTCATGAATTCAAGGAAAGCGGCTTCAACGCGCAGTTCAGGCGACTGTGCTCGTACTGCCGCAAAAACGCGGCGCAGCGGCGAGGCCCATTCAGGGTCACGAGCGCCGTGGGCAAAAAGAATAAGGGCTGTCTTGGTCATGGGTTCCACTTTAGCGTATCAACGACATTATTGCTCCGGCCCACATGTCGGGAGTATCCAACATCATCAGGCCGGATCTGTAGGTGCGACATTCAAGTGCAGACAGAAACTCGTCGGCCTTCTCAAATCATTGCGCCGGACTTTTTGACACTGCCTGAAGAAAAATGTTTTCCAGCCAATGCAGAAGGGAACGATAACATTTGGGCAAGACCGGTTTGCCGAACAGTGGATACCGGAAGGCCCCGATTCCTGTCAATTGCACCTCGAAAGCGCCTTCATCATCGCGGCGTTGTTTTTTCGCTGTGGTGCGCCTACTATACCTCTTGACAGGTTCTGAACGGTTGCAGTCAAGCTGATTCAGAGGTGTTGCGGACTGTGTCCCCGGGAGCGCTCATGGCGAGGGTCACAGGATCTTGTGCCTTGGCTAAACCAACTGACGGAAATTTGAATGATGCTGACCGAAGAAGAAATAGCAAATTCACGCGCCACTTTGAACGAACTTCAGGTGGAACACCGCGATCTCAATCTGATCATTGAACATCTTTGCTGTACGCCATTGCCCGATCAGGATCAATTGCTGATTCATCGACTGAAGAAGCGAAAGCTGCTGCTCAAAGACAAGATTTACCACCTCGAACGAACCTTGGTCCCGGACATTCCGGCCTGAACGACGTTTCGCCGCAGGAACCCCACCGGGGAAGCGCGCTTCTCCGGTTTGGTGTTTTGTCTACTCCCTTGACTACTGATGCTTGACGCGGCCTTTTTTCAGAGAACGAGGCGACCAAGGTACCAGAAGACGGCAGAAATCAAGGCACTGCATGGGATTGTCAAAATCCAGGCCCAGACGATGGTTCCGGCAAGCCCCCAGCGCACTGCAGAAAGCCGCTTCGTCGCACCGACGCCGACAATGGCTCCCGTAATGGTATGTGTCGTAGACACGGGGATTCCGAGCGCAGTCGCAAAAAACAGGGTTACTGCACCACCGGTTTGCGCACAAAAGCCGCCGACCGGACGTAACTTGGTAATTTTCTGCCCCATCAGCTTGATAATCCGCCAGCCACCAAAAACCGTGCCGAGGCCAATCGCCGAATAGCAGGATACGATCACCCACATCGGTACTGGATCACCGTTCTGCATTATTCCGGCGGAAAGCAGCAACATCCAGATAATGCCGATAGTTTTTTGCGCGTCATTACCACCGTGACCCAGCGCGTAGGCCGACGCTGAAATAAGCTGCAGTCGGCGTGACCACGAGTCGACACGTCGGGGCGTACTCCGACGAAAGATCCAGGAGACAAGGATCATCATCAACGAGCCAAGCAACATCCCGAGCAGCGGCGAAATCAGGATGAACGCCACGACCTTGATGACCCCGGATGAAATCAGCGAACCCGGTCCGGCTTTCGCAATCGCAGCACCAATCAGTCCACCGATCAAGGCGTGTGAGGACGAGGAAGGAATCCCGTAGTACCAGGTGATGACATTCCAGGCGATGGCACCGACCAGGGCACCAAAGACCACGTAATAGTCGATGACTGAGGGATCGATGGTTCCCTTGCCAACGGTTGCCGCCACCTTGAGTTCAAAAACAAAAATAGCGGCCACATTGCATATGGCAGCCATGGCTACTGCTGTGTGCGGTTTCATGACGCGGGTCGACACTACCGTTGCAATGGCATTGGCCGCATCATGGAAACCATTCATGAAATCGAAAGCGAGCGCCATGAAAACAAGCAAAGCCAAGACGCCAAAACTGATAGTCGCGTGTTCCATACGCCGCGCCGCTCAGGAATTCTCGAGGACGATGCCTTCGATGATGTTCGCCACATCCTCGCAGCGATCTGTCACAGTTTCTAGAAGCTCGTATATCGCCTTGAACTTGATTAATTCCCGAACGTCTGGCTCTTCCCGGAAAAGACGGGACATGGCACCGCGCATTTCGCGATCAGCGGCCGATTCAAGCTGGTCAACTTCGTGACAGATTCTCAGAATTTCCGGTCCGTTATCCATGGAAGGCAACAGAGCAACCGCAGATCGTACGCGCTGACAGCATGATAGACAAAGATGGCCGAGATTGACTGCTTCGGCAGTTACGTGCCTGACGTCATAGAGTGTCACGGTATGTGCCACATCCTGTATCAGATCAAGGATGTCATCAAGGCTGGTGATGAGCTGGTGAATTTCTTCCCGGTCAAGCGGGGTAATAAAGGATTTATGAAGCTGCCGCATCGTCTCATGGGTAATCCCGTCCGCACGGTTTTCGATTACGTCGATAAGATCGCATTGCTTGGCGGCGGCCTCGTCCGAGTCATTAATCACCGCCAGCAAAGAAACCAGCGCCTCACTGCCCAACACAACCTGATCGACGTGTGCGTTGAACAATTCAAAGAACTTCCCCTCCTGGGGCATAAATCGAGCAAACATAGTCTCGTTTCAGTAGTGTGACAACGGCGCGAATTTTACCATCAGGCAACACTATACATATGCCCATAACAAAAACTCTCTTCGGAACAGATTGACACCAAGATACAATCTGAAGCTTGGTTTTATACTTTCGTAACGGTGTTTGTCATCTCAACACCGTTTCTTTTTTTGAATGAACTCAGGTAATTAAGATGAATGGCGAATTGATCTCTTCGGTCTTCCTGCTGTTGTTGG
Organism: Betaproteobacteria bacterium; assembly: GCA_020047725.1. Classification (GTDB taxonomy): domain Bacteria; phylum Pseudomonadota; class Gammaproteobacteria; order Burkholderiales; family Rhodocyclaceae; genus Propionivibrio. The sequence goes on along the minus strand of JAIFNM010000188.1, from coordinate 4,098 downwards.
TGCTAGACCCACTGGGCAGCATGCCCTTTGTGCTGTCACTGTTGCGAAATGTCCCCAAGGAACGCCGCCCGCGCGTCATTCTGCGCGAATGCGCCTTCGCCACACTGGTTCTGGTGGCCTTTCTCTTTGTCGGCGACTGGCTCTTGGCCGCGATGCACCTTAGCGATCCTGCACTAGAAATTGCGGGGGGCTTGATTCTTTTCCTGATTGCCCTGCGCATGGTATTTCCACCGCCCGGACATGAGCTTACTGAACAGGAAATCGTCGGGGAACCTTTCATTGTCCCCCTCGCCATTCCAATGATCGCAGGGCCTTCGGCGCTGGCTACCGTGCTGCTGGCTTCTCGCCAATCCGGACATGTTTTGACCTGGGTAGGCGCCATTGTGCTGGCCTGCGTGATCAATACGGCCTTTTTGATGGCTTCAGGCTGGTTTGCCCGACTGTTCGGCAAGTCGGGCATGGAGGCTCTGGAACGCTTGATGGGTCTGATTCTGACGACAATGGCGGTGCAAATGCTGATCTCCGGGATCCGCATTGCTTTCAACATAAACTAGACCCGCGCCGTTCTCCTGGCTTCCATCAATGGCATTAGCTGCACGGCGATGATGCACGTAAAAATCAGGATGCAGCCCATGATTCCCATGCTGTTCAGGCGGTCGCCCATGAGCAGGAAACCGAACAGGGCAGCAAACAAAGTCTCGCCCGACATGATGATTGCTGCGTCAGCGGAGGGAACATAACGTTGCCCCACAACCTGGCCTGTATACGCGAACCCGACCGACAATAAACCAGAATAGAGAATCGGCAGCGCTGCTTGCCAGACACCATCGAGCACAAAGGTTTCCGTCATGCTTCCCAAGAACAGGCAGAGCACTCCACATACGAAGAACTGCGCACAAGCCACGATAAATGGCGCAGCGATTCGCTCCGCAATGCGCCCCACGAAAAACACGTGCAATGCCCAGAACAGACTGCCGGCAATGACCCAGGTATCACCCACACCAATGCTGACACCACCGCCACCGGAAAGCATCCAGGTTCCGACCAGGCAACCGAGGGACGTAGGCCAAACCGACCAGTGCGGACGCTCCCTCAAGATCAGCCAGGAAATCAACGGCACCAACGGTACATAGAGCGCAGTCAAGAACCCTGCATTGGTAATTGTGGTGCTGCCGATCCCGATTTGCTGAAACACGGCCCCCAAGGCCAGCAAAAATCCCAGCCCAACTACAGCTCTAAGCTCTGGCCACCCTGGCCGCACTTCCCGTCGCGAAATCAAGCGCCAATCACGCCAAGCCAGCGGCGCAACAACACAGACACCGAGCATGAAACGAATACCAGTAAACGTGAGCGGTCCGACGCCATCCATCTGCTGTGCCTGTGCAACAAATCCCGAACCCCAGATCAAAGCGACGGCCAACAATAGAAGATTGCCTTGTGAGCGAGTCAAAATAGTACTTTCCAGTAGAGATCGAGCGAGTTTACTCGAAACTGAGCCATATTCGATGTGCTCGTTAAACTTACCGACAATGACTGCGCGGTCAATATCCGTCAGCCTTGCGCAAGAGACATCCAGACGAATAAGACCTGCCCTTGTGAATCAGCCAACTGCGCAAGTTCAGTAAGCTCAGTCAGGTAAGCGAGAATATCTTCGACCCCTCTCTGATCATTTTCGTACTCTTCAGTAGCAACCAGTTCGCCAGCCACTTCTTCCAACGCCGAATCTCCGAGAACGGCCAGTTTGTTCAGACACTCGTCGGCAATACGGAGCATGACCGTTTCACTTTCAGCTACGTAGATGGGCTCATAGAGATCAAGCGCCATCTGCAACGAATCACCCGTCAAAATACAATGGAGCATGGCAAGCTTCATCGTATCCAGGCCAGGCGCTTCAATTCCACTCCACTCGTCAAGGGGAGAGTTTGACTCTCCGACAGCCGCGCATTCCTCTTCTTCGGCAGCAATAATATGTGTCACGAATTCCATGATCTATCTCAGTATCAAAAAATGCTTGTGTCGGAAAACTACTCTGGAACACCACGGAGCAGTTGATCCACGACCCATTCGGCTTCAGCCTCGGCAAGAAACGGTTGCCAGGGGATGAACAGTCCTGAACGGCCAATTACAGTCGCAATCAGCAACCCCACTGGCTTGTCGTGTTGCGAATGGGCGGTAAGTGCGGAGCCCAATCCGCCCCTTTGCGTCATGCCTCGGCAAGAACCGCAATCTTGCCGGAGCAGAAACCCTCGTAAAAAAAGCGTGGCACGCAGGGCCACGCTTTTTGGACTGTTACGAGACAGCGACGCACTATGCTGATAAAGATCAGGGCTTGTGTTCAACCACCACACATTGATAGACACCCCCAAAGAACGTTCTCTTGCGCCACGTAAAGCAATCGGCCTTACTGGCATAGCTACTAATTTCGTTTTTCCAGAGCGCGTTGGCAAAGGGCTCAAGATAGTGATTGACGACATTCAGGATGTAGCGAATCGGCTGCCATTTTGCCGGATTGTGATAATCGACAAACACTGCCTTGCTCCCCTTGGGAAGGCTATTTAGCATGTGATCAACAATTTCGAACTTCTTCTCGTCAGGCACTTCATGCAACAAGAAGAAGCTGCAGATCAGGTCATAATCAACAAATTCTTCTCCGACAAATGCAGCCGCATCACTGCGAATGACCTTTGTCCAATCCATCCCTGCAAGTTTGCGCGTGCCGTGTTCGATTTGTATCGGCGTAACGTCAGTCAAATGAAACGCGCCCGTTGGACCAACCTTTTCAGCCGCACGCGTAACCAGATCGCCATACACGTGCGCCAGTTGCCAGACACGCATTCCAGGCTTGATCTCGTTCAGATAGGCACGCATCAGACGCTGGTCATTCAGGAACAACAAGACCCGTACCACCCAGTTATGATCCAGCGCACGAACCCACTTTGGATCGACATATGCCCAGTCGTACACTTCCGTCATGTACGCGGGAACGCCGTCGTAATAGGGGTCAATGGCGAGCGCCGGATGATTGTTGGTCATTATCGATCCTGTTGATTCAAATACTGCACACAGTCGGAAAAAACCTCAGACACCACAAAACCAATGCTGGAAACCGAGCTGTTGAAGTGGAAAGCCGCAAATTATCCCTGACCTAAGCCTCCCGGTCAAACAGTTAAAGCTGATAAAACCATCCAAAAACCCCTTTTGTTTCATGGCATTCACACCACAACACCCTCTGATTCACTCCCTTCCAGTTATGCATCACAGCTTTCCTCTCCTTTCCTGCCCCACAGCCACAGGCCATCCAAAGGAAAACAAGTCGACGACAAGCAACTGATCGACATTGATATTGATCAGTTTATTTCACATTAATTGATTTATTTATTTCCCGAAGAAACGGCCCAGGCAATGACTGAATCACGATCCTTCACCGTACTTCGATGAGCGGATGTTCGAAAATCGGCTAATCCGCAGCGGCAGTTCCAAGGCGCTCCATGTTGGGCACAGGAAAGGTGCGACGCAAGACCGTTTCACCAAGCTGGTCTGGCGCACATCTGGCTTGGGCCGCGATTTCCTCCGAAGGCATTTGCAAATAGTCCCTGTTGTAAACGTCGAAACTAAAATCTCCAAAATAGCCAATTTCCTCAAGCTTGATAACGAATTGTGAGAGTTCCGTGTTGTGGGCCCCTCTCCGGGAAAAACACGGAAATGTGCGGTGGTAGCGGCCTACTCTTCTGTTGATCCGATTTCCTGGGACATAAAATCTGAAAACTGGACCAAGAATATCTGCAGGGGGAAAACTGCTTCGAGGTTTTCCATTGAAACGCCCACCGCAATAACATCAAAGGCATCGATTTCGAGTCCAAGATTCGGACAGTTGGCAAGAGATACTATTTTCGCTGCGTTGGCAAAACTATTCACGGCATGGCTCCATGAAAGCCCTTTGAATGCGTGCGGATTCCCATGGGCAAGGCAAACTTTCGCAGGCCTCAAGTGATTTTGTCTGCATCAACATCTGCCTGAATCGACGCTGAAGCCTCAGTCAAGAGCAAATACGGTAAAAAAACTGGGCACCGCCTAGGCTACGCTGATTCTTTGCAGGTA
>JAIFNM010000201.1 GCA_020047725.1 Betaproteobacteria bacterium | reverse complement strand
TCGTTGGCCATGAAGGTCAGCGCATTGGCCAGCTTCATTTCACGGTCCATGCGCACATGCTTGACCTTCATGCCTGAACTGTAGCGACCCGAGCAGACTCGGAAGAAGGCAATGCGGTCGCGGTGTTTCGGGTCCATGTTGGCCTGAATCTTGAATACGAAACCGGTGAAGGCCGGCTCGGCGGGCTGTACCATGCGCTCGCCACCGTTACGTTCCTGCGGTGGCGGTGCCCAGTCGATCAGCGCCTGCAGGATCTCCTGCACGCCGAAGTTGTTGATCCCGGAGCCGAAAAATATGGGTGACTGCAAACCGGCGAGAAAGTCGACGAGGTCAAACGGGCTGCTGGCGCTACGGATGAGGTCGATATCTTCGCGCAGCTTGCCGACTTCAAGTGGAAACTGTTCGTCGAGGAAGGGGTTGTCGATGCCGTCGATCTGTTCGGACTCGGTACGGCGCTCTTCGCCGGGCGAGAAGCGCAGCAGGCTGTCGCTGAGCAGGTGATAGACGCCACGAAAAGTCTTGCCCATGCCGATCGGCCAGGTAATCGGCGCGCATTCGATGTTGAGCACCGATTCGATTTCTTCGAGCAGTTCGAAAGGCTCACGCACTTCGCGGTCGAGCTTGTTGACGAAGGTAATAATCGGCGTGTTGCGCATGCGACAGACGTTGATCAGCTTGATCGTCTGCGCCTCGACCCCTTTCGCTGCGTCGATCACCATCACGGCAGCATCGACTGCCGTCAGAACGCGGTAAGTGTCTTCCGAGAAATCTTCGTGGCCCGGCGTGTCGAGCAGGTTGACGGTGTGATCCTGGTACTCGAATTGCATCACCGAACTGGTCACCGAAATGCCGCGCTGTTTTTCGACTTCCATCCAGTCGGATGTGGCATGGCGCGCGCTCTTGCGGCTCTTGACTGTACCGGCCAACTGGATCGCGCCGCCGAAGAGCAGCAACTTTTCGGTCAGTGTCGTTTTGCCCGCGTCCGGGTGCGAGATGATCGCGAAGGTGCGACGCTTGGCAACATCGCGCAGGATTTCGGGAGGGTAGGGGGGCGTGCTCATGAGGGTTCTTTCGGCTGCGAAAATTCAAGGGGCGAAGTATACCGAAGAAGCACTCGTCTTATCGCTCTGGTTCCAGTTAATGCACGGCAATCGCTTACGCAGATGTCGTAAACCAAGCCAAAAAGTGGTTTGCGATCAATGACAAACGGCAATCTATTGTAAACCCTGAAGGAATGTCGTCTTCGATCGTATTTTTTTCAAGAGAATAGATGACCCTGCCGAATGGCGTTCCGTCGCAAGACACTATTGGGAACGTATTCCGCGTTCTCGATCCGGCAGTCGTTGAATCCTATTTGCCTGAATGGATCGACGGACGGGTCGGCGTCGTTCGCGATAGTCTTGCGCAGGACTCTCGATGTTACCTTTCGCGAAGACGCCTGCCGTGTGCGAAAAGACAAGGCTGCACGTAATCAGGCCGCTGTACGCAAAAGGGAGCGATTGCCGTGGCTATAATCGCAGGTGCAGGCCTGCGAAGCAATAAATACGGACATCTCGAACCTAACTGCCGTGCGAGGCAATATCCATGCGGGTTTCACGGCATGCCGTGTTCGCCCGTTTCGAGAACAGGGTCTGTCATCTTGAGCGAACGTTGCGAATGCAATGCCAGAAGTTCGTTGGCAACCAGTGCGCCGAGTACCAGAGCACCGCCAGTCAGGGTACTGGCAGACGGTTGTTCGCCAGCCCCTAGCCACGTCCAGGCCACGCCAAAAATTACCTCAAGCATCGCGAGTAACGCGATTTCCGGAGCGGGCAACTGCCGACTCAGATGAACTAGCAAGAGGCACGGAATAGCCAGTTGCACCGTGCCAAGCAATGCAAGAAGTTCAAGATCATGCAATGACGCTTGCAGAGGATAAGCCAGCGGCAGCGTGACCAAAGCTGAGATCAAGGCGCCGATCAATACTGTCGGAAGCATGTCCTGCGCCGGTGATTCCTCCAGAGTGCGTTGTCGAAGGCCGGCATATTGCAGGGCAGTGAAGTTGATCGCAGCCGCCAGCGGAACGAGCAAAGCCACCAGGGTGCCAATGAATGATATGCCAGTATCAACCTGCCACGCGTACATCCAGCCAATCCCCAGACCGGCCGTGATTATGGCCGCCCAGGTTCGGCGCGGGAGTTTGTGGTTCAGATAAATGCGCGCAAAGAGTGCGGTAATCAGTGGGCTGAGCGCTCCGGTGACCAGCACGTTGGCAACGCTGGTAAGGGTGAGGGCGACCATGAAGGCGGTGAACATGACTGACCAGCAAATGCCTGAAATCCATACCACGCGGGGCGAGCGGAGGATGTTGCGCCAGATTGACGGGCCGCGGATTGCAGTCAGAGCCACTGACAGGGCCAGAGCATTGAAAAAGCTTCGCCAGAACGTGACCTCGAAGCTTCGCGCCGCGTCGAGATGGCGCGTTACCACACCGGCAATGCTCCAAAGCAGGGTCACAAATACCATCAGGGAAACGGCGCGAGCGTGGGTCATCGAATTTCGCATGGCTACAACGTGGTTGGCGCGCGGAGCGCGCCGGTTGTTCCAAAGCGCATGACTATACCCGCCTTCGATCTCCCGTGGTTGAGTCACTTGTACTGATTTTGTGCCCCCGCTTTGGTAGACAACTGCAACACTGACCCGATTGATGAAATAGCCTTTGCAATTGAGAATTGTTCGCGTATAAGATGCGAACTGTTCTCAATAAAATTCAATGTCTGAAGTAGAGCTTTTCCTTAGGAGCAAACGTTTAATGAAGTCACCAGATCGCAGTAGCCCGAATCGGGCAATGCCAGCCGCGACGCTTGATCAAGCATCGATTGGGCACGCGCTGACTGTGCATGATGTTCAGGCACCGCATGCCGCACCCGAGTGGGCACGCTGGCTTGAAGAAATCGGATTCATCGTTGGCGAGCAGGTGATGCTGATGGCACGCGGTCTGCCTGGCGGTGATCCACTGGTCGTTCGCGTTGGTCAGTCGACCTTTGCCCTGCGCCGAGCCGAAGCCGCCTGCGTACGCGTGGCTGCTGTGACCCCTGTCGGTCTGGAAGGGAGTCGGGTATGAGCATCAATCAGGCTGTTATCCACGTCCATCCTAGCGGCCCGTTGCTGGCGCTGGTCGGTAACCCGAATTGCGGTAAAACGGCTCTTTTCAACCTGCTCACCGGCAGTCGCCAAAAAGTGGCCAACTATGCGGGAGTAACCGTCGAGCGCAAGGAAGGTCGCTTAACTACACCTGCCGGCAGGTCGCTGCGCGTGCTTGATCTTCCAGGCGCATACAGCCTGTATCCGCGCTCACCGGACGAACGCGTTACCTGCGATGTTCTCTTTGGTCGCGCCACCGGCGAAAAGCGGCCTGATCTGGTGGTCTGCGTGGTCGATGCCACCAACCTGCGCCGTAATTTGCGTCTGGCACTGGCCGTCAAGCGACTCGGCTTGCCTTGCGTTGTGGCACTCAACATGGCCGATCTGGCGGAAAGTCGCGGCATCAAGATCGATCCCGAGGCACTTGCCGTTGAACTCGGTTTGCCGGTCGTGAGTACCGTGGCCATCCAGCGGACGGGAGTCGAACCTTTGCTGGCGCTTTTCGATGATCAGTCGGTGTGGCGGTCGTCCTCGCCTGCCGCCAGCGGTATACACAGCAACGAATCGGATCACGTTGCAGTTCGTCAAATACTGCAACGCCTCAGCCTGGACGACGTCATTCCGCACACGGCGAGTGATCGCATCGACCGCGTTGTGTTGCATCCGGTGGTCGGACCGTTGCTGCTGGCGATGGTTCTTTTTCTGGTTTTCCAGGCTGTTTTTGCCTGGGCCGAGGTGCCGATGGGCATGATCGAATCGGCGACGGCCAGTTTGGGCGAGCTTGCGAGCGGCGCGTTGCCGGATAGTTGGTTCAAGAGCCTGATCGTTGATGGTGTGATTGCTGGTGCTGGTGGTGTACTCGTCTTCCTGCCGCAGATCGTTATCCTTTACTTTTTCATCCTCGTTCTGGAAGAGTCGGGCTATCTGCCACGTGCGGCCTTCCTGCTTGATCGCGTCATGGGTAGCGTCGGTCTGAGTGGGCGTTCGTTCATTCCGCTATTGTCGAGTTTTGCCTGTGCCATCCCCGGTGTCATGGCCGCTCGTTCCATTGCCAATCCACGTGACCGCCTGGTGACCATCATGATTGCGCCGTTGATGACGTGTTCAGCGCGCTTGCCCGTGTATGCGTTGCTGATTGGCGCTTTCATTCCGCAACGGGAAGTCTGGGGTGCGATGGAGTTGCAGGGTCTTGTGTTGCTCGCCCTGTACTTTGCTGGAATCATCGGTGCCATGGCGGTGGCTTGGGTGCTCAAGCGCTTTACATCGGCCGGCCGTGAAGTTGGCCCGCTGATGATGGAACTGCCAAGCTACCACTTGCCGACCGTGCGCAATATCGCTATCGGTATCTGGCAGCGCGTCTCGATTTTCGTCAAGCGCGTGGGCGGCATCATTCTGTTCCTGACTATCCTGCTCTGGTTCCTGGCCAGCTACCCTGGTGCGCCGGAAGGTGCAACAGGTGCCGCCATCGAGTACAGCTTTGCCGGCATGCTGGGCCAGGCGCTGGCGGTCATCTTTGAGCCGATCGGTTTCAACTGGCAGATCAGCATTGCGCTGGTTCCGGGTCTGGCGGCTCGGGAAGTTGCCGTGAGTGCTTTGGGCACCGTTTATGCGCTTTCAGCGACAGGTGATGAAGCAGCACAGGCACTGGCGCCATTGATTGCCGATCAATGGAGTCTGGCTACCGCTCTATCTCTGCTGGCCTGGTACGTGTTTGCCCCGCAGTGTCTAGCGACGCTGGCGGCGGTCAAGCGTGAAACAGGCGGCTGGACGATGCCTTCGATCATGGCCGGCTATCTGTTTGCCCTGGCTTATGCGGCTTCATTCATTACCTATCGGGTGGCCATGGCCATGGGTGGGGGCTAACGCAGGAATTGACGGGCGCCATAAGTGCAGGTGTGGCTCATAGTCCATTGGATATCGCCGGAACTGGAATTCCATCACATCCAATGTTACAATCGCTGGGTTTTTCTGACCTGTGTTGGTGAAACACTAATGCGTGCCATGGTGGTACGCAAGATGTGCCGGAAACGGCTCGTCAATTACGCACATTCGCCTGTTCAAGGGTGCCCCTCAATTATTCAAGATGGGCGTAGGTAGGCGAATGGTGGTTTAACCCTGATATGAAGGAACAAGTATGTCCGCAACTATGCGCCAAATGCTGGAGGCCGGTGTCCATTTCGGCCACCAGACCCGCTTCTGGAACCCCAAGATGGCTCAGTACATCTTCGGTGCCCGCAGCAAAATCCACATCGTCAATCTCGAGAAGACGCTCGCTAATTACAACGAAGCCATGGCTTTCGTACGCAAGTTGTCATCCAACAAAGGCAACATCCTGTTCGTCGGGACCAAGCGCCAGGCACGCGAGATCATCGCCGAAGAAGCTATTCGCGCTGGTTCGTGCTATGTCGATCAGCGCTGGCTAGGTGGCATGCTGACCAATTTCAAGACCATCAAGCAGTCGACCAAGCGCCTCAAGGACATGGAAACCATGACTGAAGACGGTTCGCTTGAAAAGCTTGGCAAGAAAGAAGCGCTGATGACGCAGCGCGAACTGGCCAAGCTGCAGAAATCGATTGGCGGTATCAAGGAAATGAATACATTGCCGGATGCGCTGTTTGTCATCGACGTCGGCTATCACAAGATCGCCATCACCGAAGCAAACAAGCTGGGTATCCCTGTAATTGCGATCGTTGACACGAATCACTCGCCAGAAGGCGTTGATTATGTCATCCCGGGTAACGATGACTCGTCCAGCGCGATTCGTCTGTATGCTCGTGGTGTTGCTGACTCGATTCTCGAAGGGCGTAGCCAGTTTGTTGAAGAAATCGTTGCTGCAGCGGAATCCGGTGACGATTTTTTTGAAGAAGCTGCTCAGTAAGGGTTTAGTCTGGTCTTTCGATTGTATGCAACGTGCACTGCAACCGGAATAATCTTGTTTGAACTGTTTTGAATCAGGTGCGGCCGGTTAATCCGGCCGTGTCCGCAAGTGGAGAGATAAAATGGCGGCAATTACCGCAAGTATGGTAGCTGAACTGCGCGCAAAGACTGACGCGCCGATGATGGAATGCAAACGTGCTCTGACTGAAGCCGATGGCGATCTGGGCAAAGCTGAAGAAATCCTGCGTGTAAAACTGGGTAACAAGGCGACCAAGGCTGCTGCCCGTATTACCGCTGAAGGCATTATTGCCGTCAATATTTCGGCTGATAGCAAACTGGGCGCTATCATCGAAATCAACTGCGAGACCGATTTCGTTGCCAAGAATGAGGATTTTCTGCAACTGACTAAGGCCTGTGTCGAGTTGGTGGCTGGCAAGAATCCGGCGGACGTGGCCGTTTTGTCTGCATTGCCGCTGGGCGAGGGTACCGTTGAATCGACCCGCACAGCACTGGTTGGTAAAATTGGCGAAAATATGTCGGTTCGCCGTTTCGTGCGCGTTGAAGCCAAGGGCAAGCTGGTTTCTTACATCCATGGCGGTGCCAAGATCGGTGTTCTGCTCGATGTGATCGGCGGCGATGAGCAATTGGGCAAGGATCTGGCGATGCACATCGCAGCTTCCAAGCCGAAGTCGCTGGACGCCTCGGGTATTCCCGCGGAACTGCTGGACGTCGAACGTCGCATTGCCATTGAAAAAGCACGTGCCGACAACAAGCCGGAAGCCATGCTCGAAAAGATTGCTGAAGGTACCGTACAGAAATACCTGAAAGAAGTAACGCTTCTGGCGCAGGTGTTTGTCAAAGCCGAAGATGGCAAGCAGACCATTGAGCAATTGCTCAAGAGCAAGGGTGCTTCGATTGCCGGCTTTACGCTGTACGTGGTTGGTGAAGGGATGGAGAAGCGCTCGAACGACTTCGCCGCCGAAGTTGCTGCCCAGGCAGCGGCCGCACAGAAATAAGCCAAAAGGTAAAACCACCATGACCGAAACTGCTACCCCTAAATTCAAACGCATCCTGCTCAAGCTCTCTGGCGAGGCCCTGATGGGTTCTGATGCTTATGGCATAAACCGTCAGACGATTTCCGAAATCGTTGCTGAGGTCAAGAGTGTTGTCGATTTGGGGGTACAGGTCGGTGTGGTTATCGGAGGGGGCAACATCTTTCGCGGTGTTGCTCCTGCCGCTACCGGCATGGATCGTGCACAAGCCGATTACATGGGTATGCTGGCTACCGTGATGAACGGTCTGGCTCTCCAGGACGCAATGCGCGTTGCGGGGATGGTGGCTCGTGTCCAGTCGGCGCTGAATATTGAACAGGTTGTCGAACCTTATATTCGAGGTCGTGCCATTCGCTACCTGGAGCAGGGGCGGACGGTGATCTTTGCCGGAGGTACCGGCAATCCATTTTTTACGACAGATACAGCCGCTGCTTTACGCGGTGCTGAAATTGGGGCCGAGATTGTACTCAAGGCAACAAAGGTCGATGGTATTTACTCGGCCGATCCGAAAAAAGATCCTCTCGCAACAAGGTATGATCGGATCAGCTTCAATGAGGTGATTTCCAAAAATCTGGCTGTGATGGATGCAACCGCTTTTGCGCTGTGCCGCGACCAGAAACTGCCGATCAACGTTTTTTCGATTTTCAAGCCGGGCGCGCTGAAGCGGATTGTGCTTGGTGAGAGCGAAGGTACGTTGGTGTATTGCTGAGGGAGATTGACATGTCGATTGCAGATGTGAAAAGTACAACCGAATACAAGATGCAGAAGTCGCTCGAGTCACTGAGGCTGGATCTGGCGAAAGTTCGTACCGGCCGAGCCCATATCGGGCTGCTGGATCATATTCAGGTTGAGTATTATGGCTCGATGGTGCCGGTGAATACCGTAGCAAACATCACCTTGATCGACTCCCGTACACTGGGTGTTCAGGCCTGGGAAAAGAACATGGCACCCAAGGTCGAGAAAGCTATTCGTGATGGTGATCTTGGTCTTAATCCAGCCTCCCAAGGGGAACTCATCCGTGTTCCGATGCCTGCACTGACTGAAGAACGACGTCGCGATCTGATCAAGGTCGTCAAGCATGAATGCGAAAATGCACGGATTGCCATGCGCAATTTGCGCCGTGATGCTAATGCAACTCTGAAGGATTTGCTCAAGAACAAGGCTTGTTCAGAAGACGATGAGCGTCGTGCTCAGGACGACATCCAGAAAATGACCGACAAGCACGTTGCCGAGGTTGACAAGCAGTTCGCCCAAAAAGAAATTGAGCTGATGGCGGTCTGAAGACTGCCTAAAGGATGCGCCAGATGGCGATCTTCACCAGTTCTACTCGTGATATTCCGGCTTGTGCTGCAGTGCCGCGTCACGTTGCCATTATCATGGACGGCAATGGGCGTTGGGCAAAAAAACGTTTTCTGCCGCGTTTTGCCGGGCATCGGCGAGGCGTAGAAACTGTTCGCGAAACGGTCAAGCGGTGTCTTGATCAAGGAATAGAATATCTGACGCTCTTTGCGTTCAGCTCGGAAAACTGGCGGCGCCCAGAAGAAGAAGTCACGCTCCTTATGCAACTTTTCGTGCGTGCGCTCCAGCAGGAGGTTTCCAAACTTGATCGAAACGGAGTTCGCTTGAGGGTCGTGGGTGATCTGTCACGCTTTGATCCAGAATTGCAATCGCTGATTCATGCCTCAGAGTTACAGACGGCCGGAAATGACAAGCTCACGCTGACTATCGCGGCCAATTACGGTGGGCGCTGGGATATTCTGCAAGCTGTCAATCGCATGGCCTTGGCGCATCCCGATAGGCTGGGAATATGGAGTGAAAGTGATTTAGCACCCTACCTCGCAATGAGTTACGCGCCGGAGCCCGATCTTTTTATTCGTACCGGTGGTGAAGAGAGGGTCAGCAATTTTCTGCTTTGGCAACTGGCTTACGCCGAGTTTTACTTTACCGCTACCCTGTGGCCCGAATTTGATGCTCTGGCCTTCAATGCGGCCATCGTGTCGTACCAGCAGCGAGAACGGCGCTTCGGTCGAACAAGCGAGCAACTCGTCGACATTGCCTCTTCCGATTCCGTCGCTGGTCGTTTCCCGGATTTGACTGAGCCTGCTTCGATCAGTTTGTCGGACGGAAACCCCAATGCTTAAAACGCGGATTGTCACCGCGGTTCTTCTCTTCTCCGCATTTTTCTCCGCGCTTTTCTTTCTGCCACCATTGGGCTGGGTTGCTTTTGCGACCGTCGTTGCTTCTGTTGCCGCTTGGGAGTGGGGGGCATTGATGGGATTGGGCGGAAGTGCTCGCATTTTTTTGGGTGTGACAGTCATATTTGTTTGCGTTGTCCTCAGCGTTCTGGTGCCCGCGGCATTGGGGCTCGAGGCTGGGTTCTCAGAGGCTGCATGGCGTTTCGGACGCTGGCTCTATTTTCCGGCAGCTTTTTTCTGGGTGCTTTGTGTTCCCTTGTGGATGCGACGACGCTGGCTGTTGCCGAAGTCGATCATTGGGGTAGGTGTTGGCTTGGTGCTTATTCTGCCAACCTGGTTGGCATTGGTTCAGTTGAAACAAGCTGGCGGGCTTTCGCTTATCGCTATCATGGCCACCGTCTGGTTGGCTGATATCGCGGCCTATTTCTTCGGGCGTGCATTTGGACGGCACAAACTGGCACCAAGTATAAGTCCTGGAAAGACTTGGGAAGGCGCGCTGGGTGGGGGACTTGCGGTAATTGTTTATGGTTTTATTCTTGCCCCCAATTTGCCGGTTGTTCTTGCTGGAAATTATGGATTGTTGCTCATCGTTCTTGTTCTTGTGACTGCCATCAGCGTAATTGGCGACCTGTTCGAGTCGCTACTTAAACGTCAAGCCGGGCTGAAAGACAGCAGCAATATTTTGCCTGGGCATGGTGGTGTGCTGGATCGCATTGACAGTCTGACTTCGACCTTGCCGTTGGTTGCGCTCGTCTGGTTGGCAAGTGTGCATTGACGGCTTGAGAAGACTGTGCAAAAGCTCACGATTTTAGGATCGACCGGCTCCATCGGTTTGAATACGTTGGATGTGATTCGACGCCATCCGCAACGGTATCAGGTGCTGGCTCTCTGTGCGCACAATCAAATTGACCGTTTGTTTGATCAGTGTCTTGAGTTTCAACCACGTTTTGCGGTTGTGCGGGATGCTGAATTGGCAGCGGAGTTACGTGCCCGTCTAGTGGCTGTTTCTTGTGTGACCTCGGTGCATTTCGGACCCGAAGCCTTGGTGCGGATGGCTGAGTTGCCGGAAGTGGATTCGGTCATGGCCGCCATTGTTGGTGCTGCCGGCCTTCCACCCACTCTGGCTGCAGCGGTTGCCGGCAAAAAAGTTCTGTTGGCGAACAAGGAAGCCCTGGTCATGGCTGGGCCGGTCTTTATGGGCGCGGTAAAGAAACACGGCGCCACTTTGTTGCCTATTGACAGCGAACATAATGCTATATTTCAATCACTTCCGAATGACTATTCAGGTGATTTATCGAGAAGCGGTGTAAGCCACCTGTTGCTTACAGCCTCTGGTGGACCTTTCCGCAACACCTCGTTTGCCGATCTTAAGCGCGTAACTCCAGAACAAGCTTGCGCTCATCCCAACTGGGTCATGGGACGAAAAATCTCGGTTGATTCGGCGACCATGATGAACAAAGGTCTTGAAATGATTGAGGCTCACTGGCTGTTTAATGTTCCGGCCGAACAGATCCAAGTTGTAATCCACCCGCAGAGTGTCATTCATTCACTTGTTCAGTATGTGGACGGGTCGGTTATCGCCGAACTTGGAAATCCGGACATGCGTACCCCAATTGCGCATGCTTTGGCTTATCCAGAGCGAATTGACGCAGGCGTGGAGCCGCTTGATCTGTTCAAGATTGCTTCACTGCATTTTGAACGCCCGGATTTAGACCGTTTCCCCTGTCTTGCTCTGGCTTATCGCGCACTTCGTGAAGGCGATAGCTCGCCGGCGACGCTAAATGCCGCGAATGAAGTTGCCGTTCAGGCTTTTCTGGATGGGAAGATTGGCTTTACAGCGATTCCCGAAATTATTGCATTGGTCATGGACCAATCGCCTGTAACGAAGCTGATTTCGCTCGAAAGCGTTTTAGCCGCTGACAGCGCAGCTCGCCGCATTGCCGATTATGCCGTCGGTGAGTTAGCAGAATCATGATTAGCAACTTTCTCTACTATCTGGTGGCGTTTGCGCTGATTCTGGGCATGTTGGTCGTTGTCCACGAATTCGGCCATTACATCGTGGCGCGTCAGGTCGGAGTCAAGGTGTTGCGTTTCTCGGTGGGTTTTGGCCGGCCCGTGTGGTCGAAGCGAATTGGGCGTGACAATACCGAATGGGCTATCGGAATGTTTCCTCTAGGCGGCTACGTAAAGATGCTGGATGAGCGTGAGGGTGCTGTCGTCCCCGAAGAATTGCATCGAAGTTTCAACCGACAAAGCGTGTGGCGACGTATGGCCATTGTTATTGCGGGACCAGTTGCCAATCTGTTGCTGGCAATGCTTGTGTACTGGGGACTTTTCTGGCATGGCATGGAAGAGTTGAGACCCATCATGGGCAGTCCGGTCGCTGCAAGTGCGGCGGCGCTAGCCGGTATCGAAAATGGCGAACGTGTGCTCAAGGTCGGTGGTGAGGTGGTTCAAACCTGGCAAGATATGCGTTGGGTCTTGATCAGTCGGGCGGTTGATCAGGATTCGATTGAGCTTGAACTCATCAACCAGCGCGATGAAATTGCGATTCGCCGTCTTGATGTTTCGTCAGCCAGAGCGGATGGCTGGGAGGGTGATGCGCTGGATAAACTCGGGCTCAGCTTCTACCGGCCAAAAGTTCCCCCGGTAATAGGGCAAGTCAGCCCGGATAGTGTAGCTGCGGCTGCGGGTTTGACGTCGGGCGATGAGATTCTGTCGATCGACAACCTGCCAATTGCTACGTGGTCTGACGTTGTAAATACCGTACGCAGTTCGCCGGGGAAACTCCTGAAATTCGAAGTGCTACGGCGGAGTGAACGGCTCGTCGTCGATATTCGGCCTACCCAAGTAGAAGAAAGTGGGCACGCGATTGGCCGGATCGGTGCGAGCGTAAGTGATTCCGGGATTTCGAGAAGCGAGCTTATGACGACGGTTCGCTACGGACCATTATCTGCTCTTGGCAAAGCGCTTGATGAAACCTGGGACAAGTCCGCGTTTAGTCTGGTTATGATCGGAAAGATGATTACCGGCGAAGTGTCTTGGCGCAACATCAGTGGGCCGGTAACAATTGCCGACTATGCGGGCCAGTCGGCTAAGCTCGGAATCGACTACTACTTCAAGTTTCTTGCCTTGGTCAGCATCAGTCTCGCGGTGCTGAATTTGCTGCCAATCCCAATTCTGGATGGTGGGCATTTACTGTATTATGTCCTCGAAATCATAAAGCGCGGACCGTTGTCGGAGCGTAGCATGGAGATTGGCCAGCAGATTGGTCTGGCGTTAATGCTGATGCTGATGGCGTTTGCTTTCTATAATGATATCAATCGATTGATTTCCGGCTGACCATATGAAGAAAAACCTGCTAGCGGGTCTGATTGCCGCGCTTTTTGTTTCTGGCGCATCCGCTTTTGAACCGTTTACCGTCAAGGATATTCGTGTCGACGGTATTCAACGCACTGAAGCCGGTACTGTATTCAGTTATCTCCCCGTAAAAGTCGGCGACACGATGACTGACGAAAAGGCGGCGCAAGCGATCAAAGCCTTGTTTGCCACCGGCTTTTTCAAGGATGTTCGCATCGAGATTGATGGCGGCGTTCTCGTCGTGGCGGTTGAAGAGCGTCCCGCCATTGCCCAGATCGATTTTGTCGGCCTCAAGGAATTCGACAAGGACCAGATGATCAAGGGCTTGAAGGAAGCGGGATTTGCTGTTTCCCGTACCTTTGATCGCAGCATGCTTGAAAGAGCTGAACAGGAATTGAAGCGCCAGTATCTTACCCGCGGCAAGTACGGCGTTTCGATTACGACGACAGTGACACCGCTTGAACGCAATCGTGTGTCGATCAATTTCAGTGTTGATGAAGGTGATGCCGCCAAGATCAAGCAAATCAATTTTGTCGGAGCGCAATCGTTCGACGAGGGTGACTTGTTGGCGCTTTTTCAACTGCGCACGTCGAACTGGACCAGCTGGTATACCAAAAACGATCAGTACTCAAAACAGAAACTTGCAGCCGATCTCGAGTCGTTGCGCTCGTACTATCTGAATCGTGGTTTTCTTGAGTTCAATATTGAATCGACGCAAGTCTCGATCAGTCCCGACAAGAAAGATATTTACATCACGGTGAGCGTTTCGGAAGGGGAGCGTTATCTTGTGTCATCGGTCAAACTCGCCGGAGAGTTGATCCTGCCGGAAGAGGAATTCAGGACGGCGATGAAGATCAAGCCGGGCGACGTTTTTTCGCGCGAAAGCTTGAATGATAGTACTAAGGCTATCAGCGACAAACTGTCGGCGAAGGGCTATGCGTTTGCCAATGTCAACGCGGCTCCCGAGGTGGATAAGGAAAAAAGGCAGGTTGCGTTTACCGTTTTCGTTGATCCGGGGAAGCGCGCTTACGTCCGTCGGATTAATGTCACGGGTAATACAAAAACGCGTGATGAAGTGATCCGTCAGGAAGTTCGGCAGATGGAAGGTGCCTGGTACGACGACGAGCGCGTGAAGCTTTCAAAAGAGCGAATAGATAAAACTGATTACTTCAGTGAAGTAAACGTTGAAACGCCACCGGTGCCTGGTACAACCGACCAAATTGACGTCAATATTGGCGTGGCGGAGAAATCCACTGGTAATATTTCGGCGGGCGTAGGTTTTTCGCAATCTGAAGGAGTAATTCTTTCAGGGTCGATTTCTCAGTCGAATATTTTCGGCAGTGGTAAGTATGTAGCCTTGCAACTCAATACTGGAAAAATCAACCGCGCCATCGGGCTCAGCTATACCAATCCCTACTTCACGGTCGACGGCGTCAGCCAAGGGTTTGATATTTATACCCGAAAATCGAATCCGACGACTCTGGGGTATGTCTATAAGACTGTGTCAAGCGGTGGTGGTATCCGTTTTGGAGTTCCTATTTCCGAAAAGCAGTCGATCAGTTTTGGCCTAGCCATCGATCAAACACAAGTCGAAATTGACCGATCAAATACGAGTACGCCAGTTCAATATATTGATTTCAGTGACAAGTTTTGTGGGGGGGAAAACAAGTGCAGCAACATCTCTATTCCTGTGACGGCAGGTTGGTCGAATGACACCAAGGACAGCGTATTAGCTCCGACGCGTGGCTCATACCAACATGCAAGTCTGGAAGTGAGCCCCGGCGGAGATTTGAAGTATTACAAATTGAGCTATCAGCACCAGCGGTTTTTCTCGGTAACGCGGAACATGGTGCTGATGCTTAACGGTGAACTCGGATACGCCAAGGGGATTGGTGGACAGGAGCTTCCATTCTTCAAGAATTTTTACGCAGGGGGAACGGGATCTGTTCGTGGCTACGACACCGCAAGTTTAGGGCCTTACAGCATTTCCTCAGGAGACCCGGTCAGACTGGGTGGAACTCGTCGCGTCGTCTTCAATGCTGAACTTTCAACGCCGATTCCCGGTCTTGGTCTTGACAAATCAATTCGGGTTGGACCGTTCTTTGATGCTGGGCAGGTTTATTCCGATACTTCCGGCTCTACGAGCGTGGTCGACGGCGGGGCAATTCGGATGTCCGTTGGTGTTGCTGCGACCTGGATTTCCCCATTCGGTCCGCTCAAATTCAGTTTCGCCCAGCCGCTCAACGACCAAAACAATGATAAACTTCAGCGGTTCCAGTTCCAGATGGGACAGACCTTTTAACTCAGGAGAGATAGCTTGAACACGAAAATTGCCACGTTGCTGGTCGCGTTGATGGCTTCGCTGCCAGTGTCTTATGCGTCGGCATCTGAACCATTGAAGATTGGCTACGTTAATACCCAGCGCATTTTCCGCGATGCACCGACGGCGGTTAAGGCTGCGAAAAAAATCGAGGCGGAGTTCTCCAAGCGCGATCAGGATTTACAGCAGATGGCGAAGCAGGTGCAATCTTTGCAAGATTCGTTGGAAAAAAATGCAGTGACCATGCCTGAATCCGAGCGTCGTGCCAAGGAGAAGGATCTGAATGAACAGTCACGCGAGTTCCAGCGCAAGCAACGGGAATTCCGTGAAGACCTGAATCTCCGTCAAAACGAGGAGAATGCAGCAATCATCGAGAAGGCCAATAAGGCGATCAAGCAACTTGCCGAAGCCGAGAAGTTTGATCTGATCCTTCAGGATGTTGTCTGGGTGAGCCCGAAACTCGATGTGACGGAAAAAGTCATCAAGGCCTTGTCCGAAGGCAAGTAGGCAGAGTGACGAAGAGACAAGGTCTGCGGCTCGACGAAATAGTCAACCACCTCGGTGGTTCGCTCGAGGGTGATGGTTCCGTTATTGTGTCGCAGGTGAGTAGCTTGGCTTCGGCCAGAGCGGAGCAGATTGCTTTTCTCGTCAGTCCAAAATATCGGCAGCAATTGCAGGCCACGCGTGCGGCTGCCGTTATCGTCCCCCCACAGTTTGCTGGCGATACGGTTCTCCCCCGGATTGTCCATCAAAACCCCTATGCTTACTATGCCCGGGTTGTGACGTTGCTCAATCCCGCATTACAACGGCCGCCGGGTATTCACCCGTCTGCCGTTGTTAACTCCGAAATTCCAGCCTCCGTCAGTATTGGCGAGCGTGTTGTTGTCGGCGCAGATGTAAAGCTTGGTGAGAACGTAACAATCTATCCGGGTTGTGTGATTGGCGACGGTGTTTCCATCGGTGACGATTCGCTGCTTTACCCAAATACGGTGATTTATCACAACTGCGTGATTGGCCGGCGTGCTGTCATTCAGGCAGGAGCTGTTGTTGGCAGCGATGGCTTTGGTTTTGCCAAGGACGGTGAGCGCTGGATCAAGATTCCGCAAATTGGTCGCGTCGTTATCGGCGACGATGTGGAAATTGGTGCAAACACGTCGATTGACCGAGGCGCCTTGGATGACACGGTGATTGGCGATGGCGTCAAGCTGGATAATCAGATTCAGATTGCCCACAATGTCGTCATCGGTGATCACGTTGCAATGGCGGGTTGTGTCGGTATTGCCGGCAGCACAAAAATTGGGCGTCGCTGTACCGTTGGTGGTGCCGGGATGATCATTGGTCACCTCGAGCTTGCTGACGATGTGCATGTTTCTGCAGGGACGATGGTCACCAAGAGCCTGCGCAAGCCAGGGCAGTACACCAGTATTTTTCCGCTCGAAGAGCATGAAGAGTGGTTACATAATGCTGCACAAATCAAACGATTGGCAAAGCTGGCCGAGCGGGTTGCCAAGCTCGAGAAACAGCTCGAAAAAATGGAGATAACGTCTTGAATGAAATGAATATTCACGAAATATTAGAGCATCTTCCGCACCGTTATCCTTTCCTTCTGGTGGATCGCGTGCTTGAGTGTGAGCCGGGAAAATCAATTCATGCGTACAAGAACATCACGATCAACGAGCCGTTCTTTGTTGGTCATTTTCCGCATCATCCGGTGATGCCTGGAGTGTTGATCATGGAGGCGCTGGCGCAGGCAGCTGGCATCCTCTCATTCAAGACCATGGGTTCAAAGCCTGACGCGAACTCGGTTTTTTACTTCGTCGGGATTGATAATGCCCGATTCAAAAAACCGGTGACAGCTGGCGATCAGCTCCATTTGCACGTCGAGATCATGCGCCAGATGCGTGGGATCTGGAAATATAAGGTGGAAGCACGAGTCGATGGCGAGGTCGCCGCTGAAGCCGAATTGATGTGTGCAAAACGCGACGTGGTCTGAGTACAGTGTGGGTAATGAGATGATCCATCAAAGTGCAATCATTCATCCAGATGCCAAAATCGGTTCCGGTGTTTCTGTTGGCCCCTATTCGATTATTGGCGAACATGTGGAAATCGGCGACAACACCTCGGTCGGTCCGCATGTCGTGATTTCCGGGCATACCAGGATAGGTTGCGACAACCGGATCTACCAGTTCAACTCGATCGGTGAGGTTCCGCAGGACAAAAAATATGCGGGGGAACCGACTCGCCTTGAAATTGGTAATCGCAACACCATCAGAGAGTTCTGTACTTTCAATCTGGGGACGGCACAGGATGTTGGAGTTACCCGGATAGGTGACGATAACTGGATCATGGCCTACGTGCACATCGCGCACGATTGTCAGGTGGGAAATCGTACAATTTTTGCCAACAATTCACAGCTTGCCGGGCACGTCCATGTCGATGATTGGGCGATACTGGGTGGCTATACCGGCGTGCATCAGTTCTGTCGCATTGGCGCACATACCATGACGGCCGTGGGCACCGTGGTGTTACAGGATATTCCCCCGTTTGTCATGGCTGCAGGCAATTCGGCAAGTCCTTATGGGATCAATGCTGAAGGTTTGAAGCGTCGTGGTTTTTCTGCTGACGCCTTGATGGCACTGAAGCGTGCCTACCGTACGCTATACAAGTCCGGTTTGATGCTTGAAGAGGCGCGTGCCAAGCTTGAGGAAGAGGTCAAGACGCATCCTGAAATTCAACCGATTCTTGACTTTCTTGCGGTATCCAAGCGCGGCATTATTCGATGACTTCAGGGGCTGTGCGCATTGCCATGGTGGCGGGCGAAGCGTCGGGAGATCTTCTGGCAAGTCACCTGATTCAGGCGCTCAAAGCGAAGCTCCCCAACGCCTTGTTTTATGGCATTGGTGGCCCGAAGATGCTTGGACAAGGTTTTGAAGCTTGGTACCCGCTCGAAAAACTTGCCGTACGCGGTTACGTTGAGGTGCTCAGGCATTATCGCGAAATCGCAGGCATTCGTAGCGATGTGAAACGTCGCTTGCTGGCTGAACCGCCAGACGTATTCATCGGTGTCGACGCGCCGGATTTCAATCTGGCGCTTGAAAAGGCGCTGAAACCGCGAGGAATCCCGAGTATTCATTACGTTAGCCCATCAATCTGGGCATGGCGTGGGAACCGCATTCACAAGATTGGTGCTGCCGTGTCGCGCGTTCTGGCGCTGTTTCCCTTCGAGCCGAAGCTATACGAGGAGCAGGGAATTCCTGTCAGCTATGTGGGACATCCACTTGCCGACATGCTGCCTGTTGACGATGGCCGGAATGAGGCGCGTGAGTTGCTTGGGTTGCCACTGCAGCAATCGGTTTTTGCGTTGCTGCCGGGGAGTCGGCAATCCGAACTGCAGTACATGGCCGATACCTTCATTTTGACGGCGCGTGAAATCAACAAAGTGCTCCCGGACGCCCTGTTTCTTGTTCCGCTGGCAACACGGGAAACCCGCTTGTTGTTTGAAACGGCGCTCTATCGCTGCGACGCGCGAGAATTGCCGATCCGCATGTTATTTGGTCATGCGCACGAGGCGATGATGGCCTCCGATGCGGTGCTGGTTGCCAGTGGTACAGCGACGCTGGAGGCCGCTCTGCTCAAGCGACCGATGGCCATCGCCTATAAGATGGCTCCATTTTCCTACCGCATGATGCGGCGCATGGGGTATCTGCCCTATGTCGGCTTGCCCAACATCCTGGCCGGGAAGTTTGTGGTGCCGGAGTTCATACAGGACGACGCGACACCCGAAAACCTGGCTCAGGCATTGCTTAACTTATATGCAGACAAAACGACCTGCGCACGCATCGGCGAAGTCTTTCGCGGAATTCATTTGCAGTTGAAGCAGAACACAGCCGAAAAAGCGGCTGCAGCGATTCTCGATAGTTTGTCAGCGCACACACCCACTATTGCTCATGCTACTGCTGCCTGAAGGCCTGGTTTGTGGAGTGGATGAAGCCGGTCGTGGCCCGCTGGCTGGCCCCGTGGTCGCAGCCGCCGTTATTCTCGATCCGGCTAATCCCATCGCCGGGTTGAATGACTCCAAAAAGCTGTCGGCCAAACGTCGAGAAGCGCTGGCTGTCGAGATTCGTGCCAAGGCGCTGGCTTGGGCCGTTGCCGAGGCCAGCGTCGAGGAAATCGATCAGATCAATATTCTGCAGGCCAGTCTGCTGGCCATGCAACGCGCGGTAGAGTTGCTTAGCACTTCACCGACTCACGCCCTTATTGATGGTAATCGTTGCCCAAACTTGCCGTGTTCAGCTGAAGCGATTATCGGCGGGGATGGCAAGGTTGCTTCCATTGCCGCAGCGTCTATTTTGGCCAAAACCGTGCGCGATGCGGGCATGATGCTTCTCCACGTCGCGTATCCGATGTACAGCTTTGATCGTCATATGGGTTACCCAACTGCACTGCACCTTGCCGCTTTGCAGGAACACGGCGTGAGTTTGGTGCATCGGCGCAGCTATGCTCCAGTGGCTCGATTGATCAGCAAATGAAACACATTGCTTCGCGTGAAAATCCGCACTTCAAGGCATTGAAGAAACTCTGCCAGAGTGGTCGCGAACGACGCAAAACCGGTCAGATCTTGCTCGATGGCATGCATCTAATAGAGAGTTATGTTCAACAGTTCGGCTCGCCGGAAGAAATCGTCGTCAGCGAAAGCGGGGCACAGCGGCGGGAAATCGTGAGTTATCTGGAAAGCGGTCATGCCGGGAGGTCGGTCAGCGTCCTGGCCGATATGCTGTTTGAGGATCTGGCGATCGTCGAAACGCCGAGCGGTATCATGGCCGTCGTCATGCAGCCCCGGAGTTTACATGGGTTCAACCAGGAAATTGATGCGGTTTTGCTCGATGGCATTCAGGATCCAGGAAACCTGGGATCGATCTTGCGCAGCGCGGCTGCCGCAGGTTTTCGCCAAGTACTGCTATCGGCCGATTGTGCTCAGGCCTGGTCGCCAAAAACCCTGCGTGCGGCTATGGGTGCGCATTTCATGCTGGATATCCACGAAAGTAGCGACTTGCCGGCTTTCCTCAGTGGCTATCGTGGGCAGGCCGTACTGACGGCACTCGAAGCGCCTGTCACAGTCTACGCGCTCGATCTAAAAGGGCCGGTTGCTTGGGTGTTTGGCAGCGAAGGGCAGGGAGTGCGTCCGGAAGTGGCCGAGTCGACGCCATCGAGTGTTCGTATTCCGATGCCGGGAGCAACCGAGTCACTCAACGTGGCTGCTGCCGTCGCGGTGTGTTTGTTTGAGACGGTTCGTCAGCGCCAGAAATACTGACGATCAGACTTTGACGCGCATCATGCGTGCCTTTTCGCGATCCCAGTCACGCTCTTTTTCGACTTCACGCTTGTCGTGCTGCTTCTTGCCTTTTGCAAGACCGATTTCGACTTTGATCCGACCATGCTGATAGTGCAGATCCAGCGGCATCAGGGTAAAACCTGCGCGCTCAACCTGGCCAATCAATTTGCTGATTTGGTTGGCATGCAGCAGCAGTTTTCGCGTGCGAACCGGGTCGGGGCTAACATGGGTTGAGGCTTCGGGTAGCGGCGTGATATGCATGCCGAAGAGGAAGACCTCGCCACTGCGGACCACCACGTAGGATTCCTTGATGTTCGCCCGGCCAGCGCGGATTGCCTTGACCTCCCAACCTTGCAGCGAAACGCCAGCCTCGAATTTTTCTTCGATGAAGTAGTCGTGAAAGGCTTTCTTGTTGGCGATGATGCTCATGGTAAGGCTCTCAGAGGTAATGGCGCAGATGCTAGAATGCACGATTCTACAGGATTCAAGGGGCGCGGCTGAATATGGCCTTGGTTGAGAAATCGGTATTGATCGAACGTTCGGCGGAGGAGATGTTCGCTTTGGTCGATCATGTTGAGGATTACCCTAGGTTTTTGCCTTGGTGCAGCCAGACTCGGGTTGAATTTCGTGATGAAAAGAAGACAGTAGCCACGCTGCATATCAGTTATCTGAGCGTCAAGTCACATTTCACGACCGAGAACGAGAAGGAAATTCCACTGCGGATGAGCCTCAGGCTGGTTGATGGCCCGTTTCGCCGACTTGAAGGCTTATGGCGTTTCAAGCCGCTGGCTGAAAATGCCTGCAAAATCGAGTTCCACCTTTCCTACGAGTTTTCCAGCAAAATCTTTGAAAAAATCATTGGCCCGGTTTTCAGCCAGATTACCAACACCTTTGTCGATGCCTTCGTAAAGCGCGCCGACGAGGTCTATGGAGCATCCAATGTCTGAGACGATCAGTATCGAAGTGGTTTATCCGTTGCCGCAGAAGCAGGAAATTTTCACCGTCCGGTTGCCAGTGGGTGCCACCGTCCGTCAGGCCATTGAGGCTTCAGGCGTGCAGCAAAAGTATCCAGAGATCGATTTGGCCAAGAACAAGCTCGGCGTCTTCGCCAAACTGGTCAAGCCCGATGTGTTATTGCGCGACAAAGACCGGGTGGAGATCTACCGGCCGTTGATTGCTGATCCGAAAGAAGTGCGCAAGCAACGTGCGGCTGAAGGCAAAGTGATGAAAAAAGGCGCGGGCGAGGCGGACAACGAGTAAGGGGTCCCAAGCCTACTTGCAACTGGACTGCACCATTTCTCGTGTTTTGGCAATTTCCTGTTCGCGCTGCTTGTCGTCCATGAAATAACGTTCGCCTTTGTCGTCACGCAGGGAGATTCGTTCGCCGGATTCAAGCACTTGCAGATGGCTACGGGCTTTATCACAGTTCTCTTTTTTGTCGGATGATGCCGTTTGCTCTTTGCTGGCTTTCTCAGAACTTTCCTGAGCCTCTTTCTGGCGCTTGCGGAATTCCAGATCCTTGTCCGCAGCTGTTTTCTGGGGCGAAGCGCTTGTAGTCGGAGCGCCTGACTCGATTTTTTTCTGCTGACGAACATTGCCGACTGGTGCCTTGTCGGAAATGATGGTTTTGCCGTTTTCGTCCTTCCACTGATAGATCTGGGCGCTGACAGTAGTGGCGGCGAGGAGGGCTGCGACAGTGAGGGCAAGGCGTTTCATGGGCATCCTGACAATAGAGAGCATACTGTATAATACTGACTTGTAACCTCGGATTATAGGCCATGCGTTTAATTCAAAGGGCGCTAACGTTTGACGACGTCCTCCTTGTTCCCGCCCACTCTTCTGTCCTTCCGCGTGACGTCAGTCTGCGTACTCGTTTTACGCGCAACATAACCCTCAATATGCCGCTGGTTTCCGCTGCCATGGATACCGTCACCGAAGCTCGTCTGGCCATTGCTTTGGCGCAGGAAGGGGGCATCGGAATTGTGCACAAGAATCTCAGTCCGAAGATGCAGG
This sequence comes from Betaproteobacteria bacterium, assembly GCA_020047725.1. Lineage (GTDB taxonomy): Bacteria > Pseudomonadota > Gammaproteobacteria > Burkholderiales > Rhodocyclaceae > Propionivibrio. The sequence continues at coordinate 367 of JAIFNM010000201.1, read as the reverse complement.
CGGCCGAGGTTGCCAAGGTCAAGCGCTTCGAATCGGGCATTCTGAAAGATCCGATTACTGTTCCGCCGACCATGTCGGTACGCGAAGTCCTTGAACTGACACAATTGCACAAGATTTCCGGATTTCCGGTGCTTGAAGGCAAGCAAGTTGTCGGTATCGTGACCAATCGAGACCTGCGCTTCGAAACGAACCTCGATCAGCCCGTTAGGAACATCATGACGCCGCGTGAGCGGCTCGTTACGGTGAAAGAAGGTGCCACAGTCGAGGAAGGCAAGGCGCTGATCCACAAGCATCGCCTTGAACGCGTGCTGGTCGTCAATGACGCGTTTGAGTTGCGCGGACTGATCACCGTCAAGGACATCATCAA
>JAIFNM010000028.1 GCA_020047725.1 Betaproteobacteria bacterium | reverse complement strand
TCGGACGCAATCACCTTTTCGTAGTTCTGCGTCAGGAAGACCGGTGGCGACGCGGCGATGAAGAAGATGCGAATCCCGTTGTTTTTCTCGTACGGTCCGCTCAGTTCAAGGCGATAGGTGCTGTCAGTGGCCACCGTGAGTGTCCCATCGGGGGTGCCGTCTTCTTCGTCAAACACCTGACCATCGGCAATCTCGATCTTGTCACCAGCCTTGAATTCGCCGGGGTTGGCGGTCTTGAGCGAGAACTTGCTGATCTTTACGCCTGCTTGCTCGGCGAACAGTCGTCCGCTGATGACGTACTTGTCGCCCTCCTGAACCACGCTCTGGGCACCACCGGTGCGTCGCATGTCGGCACGGGTTTGCGTGGACAAGGCCGTCCACCAGCCGCTGGAGATCAGCTGTGTTTTGTCGCGGAAGCTTGACACCAGCAAGCCGAAGGTCGGCATCACCCAGACGACGACGATAGCCAGCAGCAGCAGTTGCGCGGCAATGGCCGAGGGACTGAAATATTTCTTCATCGCGTTCATCGCTGTGCCTCTTCGGTACGGAACCGGCGGATATTGAAAGCCATGACCGGAATGACGGCAAACATCAGGACCATGGCCAGGGTGGAACTGCGCCCGTAATCGCCGCCGCCGCGGAACATCCAGTCGTACATGAGATTGGCCAGCACGCTGGTGTCCCACTGGCCACCGGTCATCGCCATGACAATATCGAAAACCTTGAGCACGGTGATGGTGATGGTGGTCCACACCACAAGAATCGTGGACATGACCTGCGGCACCATGATCTCGAAGAAAATCTGTAGTTCACTGGCGCCATCGATGCGCGCCGCTTCGATGGTTTCGGTCGGTACGCCGCGCAGCGCGGCAGAGAGGATGACCATGGCGAAACCGGTCTGAATCCAGATCAGGATCACCATCAGGAAGAAGTTGTTCCAGAACGGCACGGTGACCCAGGCCTGCGGATCAAAGCCCATGCCGGTCACGATGGCGTTGATGATACCGATCTGTTCTGAACCGGGGCCGCGATAGTCGTAGACAAACTTCCAGATCACGCTGGCACCGACGAAGCTGATGGCCATCGGCATGAACACCATGGACTTGGCAAAGTTGCCCCACCACACGCGGTCGGCCAATACGGCGACGATCAGCCCAAAAATGGTGGCCATGGTCGGAACGACCAGCAGCCACATGAAATTATTGCGGATCGTGATCAGGAAGTTCTGATCAACAAAGACCCAGCGGTAGTTGGCCAGCCCGACGAAATTGCTGTCCGTCGAGTCGTAGAAACTCAATCGGAATGTTTCTATCAGAGGGTACAAGAGATAGACGCCCAGCAGCAACAGGGCGGGCGCCAGAAATAGCCAGGGCCGGATGCTCGAACGCACGCTTTCGCGCTGATTGCGGGTGCCGAGCGGCAGATAGATGATCTTGTCGAGCAGGAAGTTTGACCCAGCAAAATACAACAGGCAAAACGCGATGCTGACGACGACAGCCGTTATCGTCTGGAGTATTTGATCAGTCATGGCGTGATCGACTCATTGGGATGGAGGGTAGGGTGAATTTGAAACGGGCCGACGGCGTATAGCGTGTGGTCGCCGCCGGCCCTTTGTTACAGCACGGACTTGCTTACTTTACTTGATGGCATCCCAGCTCTTCTGGATTTCATCCGTCACTTCCTTGGCGGATTGACCGCTGGAGTAATTGACCATGCCTTTCCAGAAGCTGCCGGCACCGATGGCGCCCGGCATCAGATCGGAACCGTCGAAGCGGAAGGTCGTGGCATTCAGGAAGATTTCACCCTGTTTGCGCAGCTGCTTGGACTTGTACTTGTTCAGGTCGGCCGTCTTTAGCGGTGTCAGGAAGCCGCCTTCCGCCATCCAGATTTCGCTGGCTTGCGGATGTTGCAGGTAGTCCATGAACGCACGGGCGCCCTTGCTGTCTTTGGTGATGGTCATGATCGTACCGCCGCCGAGGACCGGGTTGCCCAACTTTTTGCCGGCGAAGGATGGGAAGTAGAAGAAGTCGGCTTCCTCTTGCTTGCCGTCGGGGAAGAAGGCCGGGATGAAGCTGGCCTGACGGTGCATATAGCACTTGGGTGGCGATCCGAACATGCCTTTCGGGCTGTCCTTGAAGCTGACCGTAGCCACGGCTTTGGCGCCGCCGTCGACATAAGCGTCGTTCTTGGCAAACCATCCGTAGGCGTCGATCGCTTCGATCACGCGCTTGTCGTTGAACTTGATCGTGTTGTTGACCCAGCCGTCGTAGACTTCAGGTGTCTGCGTACGCAGCATCATGTCTTCGACCCAGTCGGTGCCTGGCCAGCCGGTTGCGGCGTCGCTGCCCAGACCGATACACCAGGGCTTTTCACCCGTCGCGGCGATCTTCTTGGTCAGGTCCTGGAGTTCTTCCATGGTCTTTGGAACTTTGTAGCCTTTTTCCTTGAAGTTCTCCGGGATGTACCACACCAGGCTCTTCAGGTTGACGTTGTAGAACAGGCCGTAGAATTCTTTCTTGCCGGCCTTGTTGGCGTAGGTCCCGAGATCGGCCCAGGATTTGCCGGCAGCGAAATTCTTGACAACGTAGTCGCGGGTCTTGTCACCGAGCGGCACCAGACCACCGATCGCGGCCATGTTGGCGGCCAGGCCCGGTTGCGGGAAAACGGAGATGTTGGTCGGCGAACCGGCCTTGATGTCGATGACGATCTGCTGTTCCGAGCTCTGCGAGCAGGAGTGCTTGACAGTTGCGCCAGTGGCCGCCTCGAAGCTGGTAATAACCTTCTTGAAGATGAGTTCTTCGGCGCCGGTCCACGGGCAAGTGACGGTAATGACTTCACCTTTCAGATCCGGGCCCTTGTAGTCGGCCGCCATGGCTGGGCTGACCAGCGAAGCACCGACCAAAGCGCACGCACCTGCGATTACGGTTTTTTTGAACATGCCACGTTTCTCCTTAAAAAATGACTTTACGGACCATCCGTAAAGTCGTACTTAATCGCGCAGGCATTTGCCGGCGCTATCGAAGCGGTACAAGTGTTCCGGCGCAAACCCCAACGTAATCGGGTCGCCCGACTCCTTAGCAAGTGTTCCATCCACGCGGGCAGTGATTTCGCCCAGCGCACCGGCGGTGACGTAGGCAAAGGTCTCGTTGCCAAGCTTCTCGGCGTGTTTGAGCGTGCCCTTGATTTCGCCGTTCGGGTCAACCGTGAGGTGCTCGGGGCGCAGACCGACCGTGGTGGCTTTATGTAAGGCGGCAAAGTCGCCGCCGATGAAGTTCATTTGCGGCGAGCCGATGAAGCCAGCGACAAAGAGGCTGGCCGGTTTGTTGTACAGATCGAGCGGATGCCCGACTTGCTCCACGCGGCCTTTGTTCAGAACGACGATCTTGTCGGCCAGGGTCATGGCCTCGACCTGGTCGTGGGTGACGTAGATCATGGTGGCGCCCAAGCGGCGGTGCAGTGTCTTGAGTTCGACGCGCATTTTGGTGCGCAGGGCGGCGTCGAGGTTGGACAGAGGTTCGTCGAAGAGGAAGACCTTGGGGTCGCGCACGATGGCGCGACCAATGGCCACACGCTGGCGCTGGCCGCCGGAGAGGGCCTTGGGCAGGCGTTTGAGGTAGTCGGTGATTTGCAGGACTTCAGAGGCCTCATGCACCCGACGCTCGATTTCCGGTTTGGGTATCTTGGCGATCTTGAGGCCGAAGGCCATGTTGTCGTACACGGTCTTGTGCGGGTACAGGGCGTAGCTCTGGAAGACCATGGCGACACCGCGCTGGGAAGGTGGCAGGTCGTTGACCCGCTCTCCAGTGATCGAGAGATCGCCCGCCGTGATTTCTTCCAGGCCGGCAATCATGCGCAGCAGAGTGGTCTTGCCGCAGCCCGACGGGCCGACAAAAACCACAAACTCGCCAGGCTCGATGTCCAGATCAATGCCGTGGATGACATCAACTTTGCCGTAACTCTTCTTGATTCCGCGCAAGCGGACATCAGACTTGCTCATTTACGCTCCCCCAACTTGATTTTCCCTCTGCCAACAAAAATCGCACATAACCCGCTCATTTAAGAGAGTGGTCAGAGTGACACTCTTGCCCAAAACATGAAACCGTTTTCAAGTATCTTTCCATTTAATTGCGACTGGACAATCTTGTCAACGATTTTCTCAAACGCGTTGCACGAGCAGTACCTGCCTATCCCGTTCGCAAACCTTGCCGCGTATGGTATTGATGCGATTGTTGAAATGTATTTATCAGTCTTCTGCCAGCACGGCATTTTGACCGGATTCAGGCGCTGAGTGATGCTTCGTTGAATGGTAATGTGCCCGAAAAAAATACTGCTGCCAAGGTGTATTCCTGATTTTCCATGAAAACGTTGTCACTGTTTTCGCAAATGCACTATGATTGGCAGGGTGGTATGTGTATCTCAGTCTTGGCTCAACCATTCTGCTCAAAAATGCATGACTGAAACCTGAGGTTTCCCGTTGGTCGCAAACACTGAACATCCTTCTCAATACGCTTCACTCACCGGAGATACTCCGATCGTGACCGTGACCGACGTCGCGCGCGAGGCAGGGGTGTCGGTGAGCACGGTGTCGCGCATCGTTAACGGCACGGCGCGCGTTGCGGACGACAAGCGTCTGGCGGTCGAGGCGGCGATTGCGCGCATGGATTACCGCCCCAATCTGCATGCACGCAGCCTCAAAATGGGCACGTCGATGACTATCGGCATTCTCACGCAGCGGATCGAGAGTCCGGTCTTCAACCGGGTGATGCTCGGCATCGAAGAAGGGCTCATGGACAGTGGCTACGCACCGATCATCGTCAGCGGTCACTGGAATCAGGCAGAAGAAACCGAGCGCGTACGCTTGCTCATGGCGCGGCGTGTCGATGGTTTGGTCATTCTGAACGGCGGCTTGACTGACGCACAGCTTATCGAGTTTTCCAGCCGCCAGCCGGTGGTGGCCACTGGACGGCGCTTGCAGGGCCACAACCTGAATGCCGTACGTCTTGATAACGTCCATGGTGGCTATCTCGCCACTCGTCACCTGCTCAGCCTAGGGCACCGGCGTATCGCCCATATCGCCGGGCCGGACGACCATTCCGATGCGGTCGACCGCTACATGGGCTTTCTTCGTGCGCATGAAGAATTCGGCGTTCCGGCTGATCCGGAACTTGTGTTCCAGGGTGACTTCAATGAAAACGGCGGTGCCCTCGCAATGGCCCGTTTGCTTGACAGCGGGCGTTCGTTTTCGGCGGTCTTTGCCGGGAACGACCAAAGCGCCATGGGTGCCCACATGGTGCTTTACCGGCGTGGACTGCGTGTGCCCGAGGACATTTCGCTTATCGGCTTCGATAACCTGCCGGTGAGCGCTTACCTGACGCCGCCGCTGACGACCGTTCATCAACCCTTGTACGAGATGGGGCAATACCTCGCACAATCATTGCTGGCCATGCTCGGGAAATCGGCTGGCGAAGAGATCAAGGTGCCGGATATGGAGTTGGTGAATCGGGAGACGGTCAAGCGCTGCGTTTAGGTGTTGGGATATTCCTTCAGCGTCTGAGCAATCAGGTTGTTGATGTGCCTCGGAGCCCGCGCCGGATGGCGATCAGCAGACAGTGCTCACCGGAAGCCGCATCCATGTTCGCTCTTCAGCATGCATCCTTGAAGATCGCCATTTGAAGCGGCTCCCGGCTCCATGTCAGAGAGGGGTGCTAACCGAGTATCACCTCGACGGTATGCTCGGTTCCATCTGCCGAGACCGGAATCGGCGCATCCGGGTCGATGTCGTGGCCGTCGACGCGCAGGCTCTTTACCCCTTTGCTCACCCCGTTCGGATTGCTCACTTGAATCCGGTAGGTGTTCCCGCGAAACTGGCGTGTCGCGATAAAGCCCGGCCAGGCTTTCGGGATGCACGGATCGATGCGCAAACCGGCGTAATCGGGCTTTATGCCAAGCAAACCCTGGCTGACGGTAACGAAGGTCCAGGCCGCGGTGCCGGTGAGCCAGTTGTTCTTTGCTTCGCCGAAGCAGGGCGCATCCTTGCCGGCTATCATCTGCGCATAAACGTAGGGCTCGCCGCGATAGGTGTCAATCTGATCCTGTTTGGCTGACGGGCAGATCGAAAGGTAGTACTCGAGCGCGCGGTCCCCCTCGCCGAGCAGGCACCAGCCGAGGTGAATCCAGGTGTTGTTGTGGCTGAAGATGCCGGCGTTTTCCTTGACGCCCGGCGGGTAGGAGGTGACTTCGCCGAGTTTCGGATCGTAGGTGGAATACGCCGGCTGTTGGAGCACCGCGCCATTCTTGGTGAACAGGTGCTTATGCACCGACTCCATGGCTTGCCGGGCGCGGCCGTTGTCTGCGCCAGCGCCGCCGAGCACGCACCAGCCCTGGCTTTCGATGAAGATTTTTCCCTCTTCATTGCTCTGCGAGCCAATCACTGCGCCTTCGGCATCATAGGCGCGGCTATACCACTCACCGTCCCACGCTTCGCGCTCGATGGTGGCCAGCATTTCGGCGTAGTCGGCGTGCATGCGGCCAGCGTCGCCGGCCTGGCCCATAAAGTCGTAAAGCCCGGCCATTTCGCGCGCGGCGTAGAGGAAGAGACCGGCAATCATCACTGATTCGGCCTTGGAATCCTTCACGTCGCCGGCGGTCTGGAACGATTCGTTTGGTTCGGTTGAGAAGCAGTTGAGGTTGAGGCAATCGTTCCAGTCGGCGTGCCCGATCAGTGGCAGGCCATGCGGGCCGCGTTTCTTCATCGTGTAGGCGATGGAGGTTTCGAGATGGTGGAGCAGCGTTTCCTTGTCGCTCTCGGTAGTATAGGTTTTGTCGGCATAACCGCAGGGCGCCTGCAAAATCGTGGTGTCGCCCGTTTCCTTGATGTAGGCGCAGGTCGATAGCACCAGCCACAGGTGATCATCGTAGAAATCGCCGCCGACTTCGGCGTTGCCTTTCTTGGTCAGCGGCTGGTATTGGTGATAGCAGGTGCCGTCAGACAGCTGCGTACTGGCGATGTCGAGAATGCGTTGCCGGCCGCGACTGGGAATCATGTGCATGAAGCCGAGCAGATCCTGGTTGGAATCGCGGAAACCCATGCCGCGCCCAATGCCGGTTTCGTACATCGACGCCGAGCGGCTCATGTTGAAGGTGGCCATGCACTGGTACTGGTTCCAGGTGTTGAGCATGCGATTGGCGTGCTCGTTCGGGCAATCGGCCTGGAAGTTGCCGAGCAGATCGTCCCAGTAACGCTT
>JAIFNM010000077.1 GCA_020047725.1 Betaproteobacteria bacterium | reverse complement strand
ACAGATCCTTGATGGCGTCGATAAAGCCTAGGCCCGAATACTCCATGAGAAAGCTGATGGCCGTTCCGTGCGCCCCGCAGCCAAAGCAATGGTAAAACTGCTTGGTCGGGCTGACGGTAAACGAGGGCGACTTCTCGTTGTGGAACGGGCAGCAGGCCGCGTAATTCGCCCCAGCCTTCTTGAGCGGGACAAAGCCGTCGATCAAATCGACGACGTCGACCCGATGCAGCAACTCCTGAATGAATGACTCGGGAATCATTGCAACTGCGAAAAGCGGGGAGTCGGAAGTGAAGAGGAAAACCTGGGCGCTGGTTTTGCGTTCTTCGCTTTGTTACTGCGCTTCACTTTGGCGCCAGCGCCGCCTTCACCAGCTTCGACACTTCAGTCATGTCGGCACGTCCGGCCAGTTTCGGCTTGAGGACGGCCATCACCTTGCCCATGTCGCCGGGAACGGCAGCACCGACCTCGGTCACTGCGGCAGTAACGGCGGCGGCTACTTCCTCAGCGGAAAGACCGGCGGGCATGTACGCCGTGATCAATTCGGCTTCGAACTTTTCCACATCAGCCAGATCCTGGCGCCCGGCCGCTTCATATTGCGTGATCGAATCGCGACGCTGTTTGAGCATCTTGTCGATGACGGCAACGACAGCGGCGTCGTCAAGCACGATGCGCTCGTCCACTTCCTTCTGCTTGATTGCTGCCAGCAGCAGACGAATGGCGTCACGCTTCCCCGTTTCGCCGGCACGCATGGCGGCCTTCATGTCATCCGTGATGCGCTCTTTGAGGGTCATCGTGAGGCTCCTTGTGATATAAAAAGGGCCTGCAACTAGCGTCAGGCCAGAAACGCCAAAAGCCGCCCATCGCGAAACGGGCGGCTGATTGGCAATCTGCAATCCGGTTTTAGAAAAGCTTTGGCGGCAGGGTCTGGCTGCGCATGCGCTTGTGATGGCGCTTGACAGCAGCGGCCAGCTTGCGCTTGCGCTCGGCGGTGGGCTTCTCGTAGAACTCGCGTGCGCGAAGCTCAGTCAGCAGACCGGTCTTTTCAACGGTGCGCTTGAAACGGCGAATCGCAACTTCGAACGGCTCATTTTCCTTCAGGCGAATGGCTGGCATTAACTCTATCCTAATTTCAAAAATCGGCTGGTTACAACTCAGCCCAGCATTATAAACAAAGCTTGGTGAAAAATCCAAGCGCTTTGTTGTTTGTTTTGTTTGAAGCCCGTTAAAATGCCGCCCATGCTTATTCTTGGAATTGAATCTTCCTGCGACGAAACGGGGATTGCGCTTTATAGCACCGATGCGGGCGGCGCGCTACTGACTCACGCCCTGCACTCCCAGATTTTGATGCACCGCGAGTACGGCGGCGTGGTCCCCGAGCTCGCCTCGCGTGACCACATCCGACGTATAGTACCGTTGCTACACAAGGTAATGGCCGATAGCGGGCACTCGCTCAATGAACTGGATGCCGTCGCCTACACGCAGGGCCCGGGACTGGCTGGCGCCTTGCTGGTCGGCGCTGCATTTGCCGAAGGATTGGCCGCTTCGCTCGGCATTCCAACCGTTCCTGTGCATCATCTCGAAGGTCATTTGCTCTCGCCTTTGCTTTCAAGCCGGCCGCCAAAATTTCCATTTGTTGCGTTGCTGGTTTCTGGCGGACACAGCCAGCTGATGCGCGTTACCGGTGTTGGCGAATACCAGTTGTTAGGCGAAACGCTGGACGATGCCTCCGGCGAAGCCTTCGACAAAACTGCGAAATTGCTTGGCCTGCCCTACCCCGGCGGTCCAGCCTTGGCTGAACTGGCGGAATACGGCCGGCCGGATATCGTCAAACTGCCACGCCCGATGCTGCATTCGGGCGATCTGGATTTCAGCTTCAGTGGCCTGAAAACGGCTGTCCTGACCAAAGTCCGCGAGATTGGCGAGCCCGACGAGCAGCAACGCGCCGACATCGCACGCGGTTTCCAGGACGCGATTGTCGAAGTACTGGTCAAGAAATCGATGCGCGCGGTCAAAGAGAGCGGCCTGAAGCAGCTGGTGGTGGCCGGTGGTGTTGGCGCTAACCGCGAATTGCGCAGCCAGCTTGACGCACAAGCTGCGAAAACGAGAATCGCTGTCTTTTACCCGGAACTTGAGTTCTGCACTGACAACGGCGCCATGATCGCGCTGGCTGGCGCCTTACGCTTTCAGGCCGGCGTGTCGACCAAGCCGGCCGGGGCCTTCGCTGTACGACCACGCTGGCCGCTGGCTGAATTAACGACCTGACGCGGCTTTTTTCTTGCCGCCGATTTTCGGCTCAGTACCTGCCATCAAACGCTGCAGGTTCGCCCAGTGCTTGCCGATCAAGGCCATGGCGATGATGCCGACAACCGGCAGCATCACGTCACTACCCCACAGAAAGAACGCAAACATTGGCGCTGCCGCAGCCGCAACCAGGGCGGCCAACGACGAGTAGCGCAGCGTGAAAACAATGAACAGCCAGGTACCGAGCGTTGCCAGCCCAAGCACGGGATCAATTGCCAGCAACACACCGGCGGCGGTGGCCACCCCTTTGCCGCCTTTGAATTTCAGAAACACCGGGTACAGGTGCCCAAAGAATACGGCCAGCGCAACAAGCCCAATGGCGCCCTGCTCCAGACCATAGCTCGTACCATACTTCTGAGCGAGAAACACCGCTAGCCAGCCCTTGGCCATATCGCCGAGCAACGTCATGGCAGCCGCACCCTTGTTACCGCTGCGCAGCACGTTGGTCGCTCCCGGATTCTTCGAACCGTAACTGCGCGGATCGGCCAAGCCAAAGAGGCGGCTGCACACCACGGCAAACGGGACAGAGCCCAGAAGATAGGCCAGAACGATGGCGAACAGGGCGATCAAGAAATTGGACATGGATGAATCCCGGAAACGCGAAGGATAACGAGGTTAGAGGTTAAAATGCAGACCCTATACGAACGGGCTCGACCCTCCGCCCGCTCACCGATTTTACACCGACCTGACATATTGCCGTATGGACATCATCTTTATCGAAGAACTTCGCATCTCGACAATGATCGGGATTTACCCGCGCGAAAAGGCCATGCCACAGACAGTCGAAATGTCCTTGCAGATCGGCACGTCTACGGCACGTGCCGGGTCCAGTGACAACATTGGCGACACCATCAGCTATGCACTGGTCGTCGACCAACTGCGCGCTGAACTGTCGATTCGGCAGTTCAACCTGCTCGAAAAACTCGCCGAATACGTGGCAAAGCTTCTGCTTGAAGACTTTGGCGCCATCTGGGTACGCGTCTCGATTGCCAAGCTTGGGATGATCGCCGGGGTAAAACGCGTCGGCGTGATTATCGAACGTGGCAGGAATCCTGACCAACCCGTTGAACAACCCTCCTGATCAACCCTTCAGCGCCACCGTCACAACGGTCGGTGACAGCGCCCGCATCAGGTCATGCGGGTGCACACCAACGAGAAATCCGCGTCGTCCGCCGTTGATGTAGATCAGCGGCAAATCGAGAATGCTTTTCTCGATGCAGATCGGCATCTTTTTCTTGGTGCCAAACGGGCTGGTGCCGCCGACCAGAAAGCCGGTATGCCGATTGGCGACTTCCGGCTTGCATGGTTCGACCTTCTTGCATCCGATCTGCCGCGCCAGCTCCTTGGTCGATACCTTGCAATCACCATGCATCAGTACGATCAAGGGCTTGGCTGACTCATCTTCCATGACCAGCGTCTTGACCACGGCATGTTCGTCGACATTAAGTTCGCGCGACGAGACGCTGGTGCCGCCATGTTCTTCGTAATCATAAAGATGATTGGAGTGGGCGATCCCGTTTTGGCGCAGAAACTTTGTGGCCGGCGTTTCCGGGGCATTTTCGGATTTCATGGTTTTTTTCCTGAAGCATGACTTGTCGGACAAAGCATAACAGAGACGGCTCTGTTCGAGTTTCAACCACGCGGATGATGTGCCGCATGCAACGATTTCAGTCGCTCCCGGGCGATATGCGTGTATATCTGGGTGGTCGAAATATCGGAATGGCCGAGCAACATCTGCACGACGCGCAGATCGGCTCCGTGGTTGAGCAGATGCGTGGCAAAGGCGTGACGCAAGACGTGTGGAGAAAGCCGATCCGGGTTCATCCCCGACAGCAGGGCATAACGCTTGATCAGTTGCCAGAAGGCCTGCCGCGTCATCGCCGAACCGCGCGCGGTCACAAAGAGGTCATCGCTCTGCCGCCCTGAGAGCAAGGAAATACGGGCTTCTCCGAGGTATAGGCGCAGCCAGTCGATGGCCTCTTCACCAAGCGGCACCAAACGTTCCTTGCTGCCCTTGCCAAAAACCCGTACCACACCCATGTCGAAATTGACTTCGTGCAACTTGAGTCCAACCAGCTCGGAAACACGCAATCCGGTTGCGTAAAGCGTCTCCAGCATGGTGCGGTCGCGCTGACCAAGCGTGGTATCGATTGGCGGCGCAGCCAGTAACGCCTCAACTTGAACCTCGGAAAGCACCTTTGGCAAGCGGGACGGCTTGGCCGGCATGGCGATCTTGAGCGTCGGATCGACGTTAATCCGACCGCGTGCCAGCAAATGCCGGTAGAAGCGCCGCAAGGTTGAAATATAGCGCGCCTGCGACGACGCACGCAGCGTTTGCGAGAGCAAAGCGATAAAACGCATCAACGCCGACTCGTCGACGTTGCGCAGCGAAGCGAGCTTGTGTTTCTTCAGCCACCTCGAAAGATGAACCAGATCACTGCGATAGCTGGACAGCGAGGCCTTAGCCAGTCCGTCTTCGAGCCAAAGGGTATCGCAGAAGGCATCAATTTCTGCGGCATCACCCGAATCGACTTCAGCGACGCTCATGCGCCAGCAACCAGCGCTTCACATCAAGCATGAAACCACCGCCATTTCGCGCAAAGCCGCCTAAACCGCCTCCGGTAGCAATGACCCGATGGCAGGGAACGACCAGCGGGAACGGATTGGCTCCGCAGGCCTGGCCGACCGCGCGCGGCGCGTTGTGCAGCGCCTTGGCCACGTCACCATAGGTCCGCGTCTGGTGATTGGGAATGGCAGCGATCTGTTCCCAGACACGGCGCTGAAAGGCTGTGCCGGATGGGCGTAAAGGCAATCCGAACTCGAAATCCGGATTGCTCAGATAAGCGCGCAACTGGCGCACCGCTTCCGCCGCCAGCGGATTCTTCGGCAAGACTTCAGGACATGGTTCAAGATAATCAAGCGCGTGAATTTCATCTTCATCACAACGCACCCCAATGCAGAAAGTCGGCGCGACAACGATGGCTTGATAAGCCTGTTCAAGACTCCGGGTCATGGCGATTCCCATATTCTCAGCTACGCACCTGGCCGTTGCCGAGCACGATCCATTTCTGGCTGGTCAAGCCTTCAAGCCCGACGGGGCCGCGCGCGTGTATCTTGTCGGTTGAAATACCGATTTCTGCACCAAGACCATACTCGAAACCGTCGGCAAAACGCGTCGAGGCGTTGACCATGACCGACGCCGAATCCACTTCGCGCAGGAAACGCATGGCCTTGGTGTAGTTTTCGCTAACGATGGTTTCGGTGTGATGCGATCCGTAGCGATTGATGTGTTCAATCGCCTCGTCCAGCCCAGCGACGACCTTGACCGAAATGATTGGTGCCAGAAACTCGGTAGCGTAATCTTCCTCGCTTGCGGCTTTGGCTTCATTCACTAGCGCCCGTGTTTCAGCACAACCGCGAATCTCAACGCCGTTCGCGGTGAGCATGGCAGCAACGGGTGGCAGCAAGCGAGCAGCCACAGAGCGTGCAACAAGCAAGGATTCAGCGGTATTACAGGTGCCATAGCGCTGCGTCTTCGAATTTTCGACAATACGTAGCGCCTTGTCGACATCGGCCTCATTGTCCAGATACACGTGGCAGTTGCCATCCAGATGCTGGATCATCGGCACCCGCGACTCGGCTAGAAGGCGCGAAATCAGGCCCTTGCCGCCGCGCGGCACAATCACATCGACGAATTCGCGCATGGTGATCAAATGACCAACGGCCGCGCGGTCGATGGTATCAATGACCTGCACAACGTTGGCCGGCAAACCGGCGACCGTCAGACCCTCCTGCACCAGCGCAGCAATGGCGCGGTTACTGTAGATCGCTTCGGAGCCACCACGCAGGATCGCGGCGTTGCCAGACTTCAGACACAGCGCCGCAGCATCGGCCGTCACGTTGGGGCGCGCTTCGTAAATGATTCCGATCACACCCAGCGGGACACGCATTTTGCCAACCTGGATACCGCTCGGGCGGAACTTCAAATCAGTGATCTCGCCAACCGGATCGGGCAGCGCGGCGATCTGTTCGACCCCATCGGCCATGCTCGCAATCCCCTTCTCAGAAAGGGTCAGACGATCAAGCATGGCGGGTTCAAGACCAGCCGTACGCGCCGCAGCAAGGTCTTTCTGGTTTGCGACAAGAAGTACGGTAGAATTGCGCCGAATTGAAGTTGCGATAGTGCGTAAAGCTTCGTTTTTGGCATTGCTGTCGGCGCGGGCGATGGCACGCGAAGCATCCCGCGCTTGCTGTCCGACTTGCTGCATGTACTGCTCGATGTCCATGATCAACCTGTTTGATTCGAAGCAAAGCTCGATTATAGCCACCGAACAAATAACTTCATTGAACCATTGGCAAATATTAGACTCCGATGCTTACCGATTCCTTACTTCAGCAAACCATGGGCAAAAAGCTAATTCTCCCCGCCGAAATCAAAATCTGTGCAACCTGCAGTTATTGGGACGGAGAGCGGAAAGTCGATCCTGAGCTCCGGGTCGTTGTTGTCGAAGAAGGCTGCTCTGGCGAGTGCCTGGTTCAAAGCAAGTGCTGCCAAGGGCTGAACGACGAGTTTGAATGGCGTGATGACTGCCTTTGGGAGCATCTGGCTCCGGACGAAACGCCCGGCGGTACAAAAGACAAGCAAGAAAAGTAACAAACCTTCCCTGAGTTCTATCGGGCGGCGAGACTCAGGCCAAGACGAAGAAATTCATTCCATACATTGCCAGCACCAATTCCCTTGATCATCCTGTCGATTCGCGCTGCATGCGTCAATGCGGATTTGGCGCCTGCACAATCAATGCGCTGCAAAGCGCGCTTGAACAGCAGCTGCCGTGGCCCCCAAACACGGGCGTCCTTAAGCAGCATATCAAGTTGCTGACGGTCCTCCAGCCCTGATTTAACCTGCGCCAGCGAACGCACCTCTTCCGTCATCGCCCACAACA
>JAIFNM010000272.1 GCA_020047725.1 Betaproteobacteria bacterium | reverse complement strand
CTTGCCGTTTTTGTGTTGATGACAACCTGGAAGCGCGGTCGTGAGGTGTTGCATCTGAAACTTGGGCAGGATGTGATCGATCTCTCCCTGTTTATCGATAGCCTGGCTTTGGGAGGAGCGACTCGCGTGCCCGGCACGGCCGTTTTCCTGACCGGCCGGCCCAAAGGAGTGCCGCGCGCGATGCTGCACAGCCTCAAGCATTACAAAGTGCTGCACGAAAGGATGGTGATCGTAACCATCCGCATTTTCGACGTGCCTTACGTGCCGGAAATTGACCGCGTGGAAGTTCACGATCTGGGCGAGAGCTTCTGGCAAATGACCATTCAGTACGGATTCAAGGACGAACCGGACCTTCCGGCCGCACTCGCCCTTTGCACGCCTTTCGGCCTCGAGTTCGACATGATGGATACCTCCTTCTTCCTCGGCCGCGAGACGCTGATCCCGCGCTCCGGCGAGCAAATGGCATACTGGCGGGTACTGTTGTTCGCCGCCATGTTCCGTAATGCCAGCAGCCTGACGGCCTTCTTCAAAATTCCGTCGAACAGGGTGGTTGAGCTGGGGTCGCAGGTCGTGCTCTGAACGCGGTATCAGCCGGTTAGCGGCTTGGCTGATAAACTCCCGGACTGGCCATTTCGTTGAATCATTCAGGGAGTTCGTCATGATCGTTTTGGTAACCGGTGCAAGTTCAGGCTTTGGTGAGGAAATCGCACGCAAGTTCGTTCGCCACGGGCACAGGGTGATTGCCACCGCTCGGCGCGCCGACCGGCTAGCCCGTCTGCAGCAGGAATTGGGCGTTGATTTGTTGCCGGTGACCATGGACGTGACCGACAAGGCCTCAATCGCACAGGCGCTCGCGGGTCTGCCGGAAAGCTGGAAGCCGATTGACGTGCTCGTCAATAACGCCGGACTGGCGTTGGGAACCGAACCGGCACATCTGGCTTCGCTGGAGGAGTGGGAGATGATGATCGAGACCAACGCCAAAGGACTGGTGACGGTGACGCGCGCCATTCTGCCCGAGATGGTGGGGCGCAACAGTGGCTTGATCATCAACATCGGTTCTGTCGCTGCGACCACAGCCTATCCGGGCGGCAACGTGTATGGCGCGACCAAGGCCTTCGTCGAACAGTTTACCCGAAACCTGTGTGCCGATCTGGTCGGGACCGGCGTGCGTGTCACCAATATGGCGCCGGGCCTGTGCGGCGGCACCGAGTTCTCGAACGTGCGCTATCGTGGCAACGACGAGGCGGCGGCCAAGGTTTATACCGGCACGGTGCCGCTGACGGCTGTGGATATCGCCGAATCCGCGTTCTGGATTGCCACCTTGCCGCCGCACGTCAATATCGTATCCATCGAAATGCTGCCCACCTGCCAAGCCTATGCCGGGTTTACCATCAAACGGAATCTGGAGGCTTAGTCCGGCGACGATGGCCTGTAGGTCTCATGGATTGGCAATCCGCAGAGTGCATGCCTGAAGAGGCGCGTGTATATTGGCTTCCCGGTCATTGATTGTGCAGATTGCCGTTTTATGCGGCTTGCCAGGCGATGTCTGCTTCGAGTCCGCAGAATGGAAAACGGCCGCTTATAACGGGCGGCCGTTTTAACAACCAACTACGAAGCATCGACTACATGCCGAGGTAAGCCTTTTTCACGTCTTCGTTGCTCAGCAAATTTTCCGCCTTGTCTTCCAGCGTGATCGCGCCATTTTCCATCACGTAGCCGCGATGGGCGATCTTGAGTGCCTGGTTGGCGTTCTGCTCGACCAGAAAAACCGTGGTATTGCTTTCGACGTTGATCTTCTTGATGATCTCGAAGATCTGCTTGATGATCAGCGGCGCCAGTCCGAGCGAGGGCTCATCGAGCAGCAGGAGCGACGGTCGGGCCAGTAGCGCGCGCGAGATGGCTAGCATTTGCTGTTCGCCGCCGGAGAGCGTACCGCCGGCTTGAGTACGGCGCTTTTCCAGAATCGGAAAGCGTCCGAAGACGTAGTCGATATCGGCCTTGATCCCGGCCTTGTCGTTGCGCAGGTAGGCACCCATCTCCAGGTTTTCGAGTACGCTCATCTGCGGAAAGATGTGGCGGCCTTCGGGAACCTGGCAGATGCCGAGGGTGACGATCTTCTCGGCGCTCATTTGCTGAATCGGCGTGCCGCGAAACAGGATTTCGCCGTGGCGGGGTGGCGTCACGCCGCTGATCGACATCAGGGTCGTGCTTTTGCCGGCGCCGTTGGCGCCGATCAGGGTGACGATTTCGCCCTCTTTGATTGTCAGCGAGACGCTCTTGAGTGCCTGGATGTTGCCGTAATAGGTCTGGATGTTGCGTACTTCAAGCATGGGCTTCCTCACCGAGATAGGCCTCGATAACGCGGGGATTTTCCTTGATTTCGCGTGGTGTTCCCTGGGCGATTTCCTTGCCGTATTCCATCACGTAGATACGGTCGGAAATGCTCATCACCAGCTTCATGTCGTGTTCGATGAGCAGGATCGCGAGCTTGTCTTCCTTGCGGATGCGCACGATCAGCTCGTCCAGGTCGTGGGTTTCCTGTGGGTTCATCCCGGCTGCCGGTTCGTCGAGCAGCAACAGGAAAGGATCGGTCGCCATGGCGCGGGCGATCTCCAGGCGGCGCTGGGCGCCGTAGGAAAGATTGCGCGAGAACTCGTCCGCTTCGTTGGCCAGGCCGACCTTCTCAAGCAACCGGTAGCTCTTGTCGATGGTTTCCTTCTCTTCTCGTGCCGCTTTTCGGCTACTCAAAATCGCATCGAGAATGGTTGTGCTGGTCCGGCAGTGACGCCCGATCATGACGTTTTCCAGTACCGTCATTGCAGGGAACAGGCGGATGTTCTGAAAGGTGCGCGCCATGCCGAGGGTGGTGATGCTGTTCGGCTTCATGCCGTTGATGCGCTTGCTTGTTCCGCCCGGCGGATGAATCAAAACCTCACCAGCAGTCGGTTCGTAAATGCCGGTAACGCAGTTGAAGAAGGTTGTCTTGCCGGCGCCGTTGGGGCCGATCAAGGCGACAATTTCGCCTTCAAAGATATCGAGGCCGACGCTGTCGACGGCCCGCAGACCACCGAAATCCATGGTCAGGCCGCTGACTTCGAGCAGCTTCTTGCCATTACTTTTCGCCATCATGATTCCCTTCCACGGTGTCGCATTCATACTTGCGCCGCATGTTGTTGATCAGCCCCTGTGGCCGGAAGATCATCATGAGGACCATCACGCCACCGAAGACCAGCATGCGGTACTCTGCAAAGGCGCGCAGATATTCAGGCAGCAGCTTGAGCGCCAGCGCTGCGATGATCACGCCGAGGATCGAGCCCATGCCGCCGAGCACGACCATCGCCAGGATCATGGCCGAATCCATGAAGGTGAAGCTGTCTGGGTTAATGAAGTTGTTGTGTGCGGCGAAGATCACACCGACCAGCCCAGCCCAGAAGGCGCCGAGTGCGTAGGCCGAGAGCTTGGTGCGGGCCATGTCGACGCCCATCGCCACACAGGCGATTTCATCTTCGCGCAGGGCCATCCAGGCGCGGCCGATACGCGAATTCTTGAGGCGGTTGGTCACCAGAATGGTCAGTGCCACCAGGGCCAGTACGATGTAGTAGGTGTAGACCGATTTCTGGCGGCCATCAAGTGCCATGCCGAAAAATTCCGGGCGGGGGATGTTGGCAATACCGGCCGCGCCTCCGAAGACCGTGTCCCAGTTTTCCAGAACGATCTTGGTGATCGAGGCGAAACCAAGCGTGACGATGGCCAGGTAGTCCCCGCGCAGGCGCAGGATCGGGAAGCCGAGAACAATGCCGAATAGCATGCCCATCAAACCGCCGAGCGGCAGGCAAGTCCAGAAGCCAAGATCGAAGTTCTTGCTGAGCAGCGCGTAGGTATAGGCGCCGACCGCGAAGAAGGCGATGTAGCCGAGATCAAGCAACCCGGCGAGGCCGACGGTGATGTTGAGGCCGAGGCCAAGAACGACGAAGATCAGGGCGCTGACCATAACGTTGACGTGGTAGAAATTCTGGCCGGTCGACACCAGCCAGGGAAAGACCACCGCTGCCGCCGCCGCCACCAGCAGGACTCGCTTGCTGAGCACCGGGTCGTCAGCCAGACGCTGCGCGAACGAGAGCTTTTCGACTTCCGGATGTGCGTCAGCGGCTACGTGCGCACGCTGATTGGCGCGCCGATTGATTGAAAACTGCCAGAGCCAGGCAATTGCGAAGGCGCAGATGCCAACCCAGATCATGTTCGACCAGCGCCACTCGATTTCCTGGTTGATCGTATTGACCCTGACTACCATCAGCGGCAGGGTAAGGAACATGAACCACAGTCCGATACCGAGAGAACGTTTCATATTAGCCATATGCTTACACCTTCTGCTTGACCGCTTTGCCGAGCAGGCCGGCGGGACGCAGGATGAGAATGAGGACCAGCAGACCGAAAGCAAAGACGTCCTCGTAGGCGCTGGAAATATAGCCCGCACCGAGTGTCTCGGCGATGCCGAGAACCAGTCCGCCGAGCACTGCACCGGGGATGTTGCCGATACCGCCAAGAACGGCGGCCGTAAAGGCCTTGAGGCCGGCCATGAAGCCGATGGCGCTGTTGATCTGGCCGGTACGCGACGCAATCAGCACCCCGGCGATGGCGGCCAGGACTGAGCCGATGATGAAGGTCGCCGAGATCACGCGGTCGACATTGATGCCGACCAGGCGCGCCATCACCTGATCCTGCTGGGTAGCGCGCATGGCCTTGCCAATCTTGGTGTATTTGATGAGCACGGTCAGCGCGATCATCGTCACCGTCGTCACGATCAGAATCACCAGATCGACCGAACTCAGGTAACGCGAGATCGGTTCCATGAAATCGAAATCGGAAACCAGTTCCGGGAAGGGAAGAAAGTCCGGGGTCTGCGCCAGCTGGACGTAGTTCATCAGGAAGATCGAGGCGCCGATGGCGCTGATCAGCGGCGAGAGGCGCGGCGCATTGCGCAGCGGGCGATAGGCGATCTTTTCCAGTGTGTAGCCGTAGGCAGCTGCGTAGATCACGGCGACCACCGCCGCCAGCACCAGCACCGTCAGGCCGCTGTAGCCGGTCAACGTCAGAATCCCGGCAACGATGAAGGCGACGAACGCGCCGATCATGTACACCTCGCCGTGGGCAAAATTGATCAACTGAATGATCCCGTAGACCATGGTGTAGCCGAGGGCGATCAGGGCGTAGATGCTCCCCTTGACCACTCCGCCGCACAGCAGCTCGAACAAATACTCAAAATCCATGGGTAGACCGTTATTGATTGGGATGGGAAAAACAGGAGGAAATTTATGCAGCAGCGGGCATCAGCCTGCGATCAATGCGTGAACTCAAAAAACCGGGAGGGGGTCAAGGACCCCCTCCCGGCTGGTGCTGAATGTTGCAGACTGGCTTTACTTGACCTCGGCGAACGCGCCGCTCTTGACTTGATAGACCGAGAAGCCGACACCTTCTGCATCGCCCTTGGCGTCAAACTTGATTTTGCCGACTGTGGTTTCAATCGTGCTGCTCTTGAGCGCCTTGGTCAGTGCGTCATAATCGGTGCCGCCAGCGACCTTGACCGCATTCAGTGCAGCCAGCGTGGCAGCATAACCCTGGTCGAAGAAGGTGCCTGGCTCTTTACCGTTCTTGGCTTTGTATTCATCATGAGCCTTGACGTTCATCGGGAACTTGGAAACATCCATCGGACCCGTTGCATAGACGCCTTCAGCGTCCTTGCCGGCGATTTTCAGGAATCCGTCACCCTTGATGCCATCCGGGCCGATGAAAGGAACCTTGATCTTCTTCTTGCCCATCAGTGACAGGAGCTTTGAGGCTTCAGGATGGTAGCCACCGAAAATCAGGACGTCAGCGCCTTCAGAACGCAGTTTTTGGATAACCGCGGAATAGTCCATGGCACCCGGCTGAATGCCTTCGTACATCACGATCTTGGCCGTGCCGTCCTTCTCGATCGCTTCCTTGGAGAAGTCAGCGAAGCCCTTGCCGTAGTCGCCCTTGTCGTGAATGATGGCGACCTTCTTGGCCTTCAGCTTTCCGGTTGCAAAAGCGGCTGCCAGCTTGCCCTGATCGTCGTCCGAAGCGATGGTGCGATAGAAATTGGGGTACTCGCCGCTCTTGGTAAGCGGAGGATTGGTTGCCGACGGGCTGATGGCGATGACCTTAGCGCCCTTGTAGATGCCCATGGCGGCCTTGGTCGCACCTGAGCAGACGTGGCCAATAACGATATTGACCCCTTCGGAGACGAGCTTGGTCGCAACGTTGGTGGCGATTTCGGGCTTGCACTGATCGTCAACGATCATCAGCTCAACCTGCTTGCCATTGATGCCGCCCTTGGCGTTTACATCGGCTACAACCATTTCGGCTGCGTCTTTGGTCGGCAGACCGTAGGGAGCCAGATCGCCCGTATGAGGACCGGCCACGCCAAGCTTGATGGTATCGGCGGCAAAGGCAGGTGCCGTGAGAGCCGTCGCAACAAGTGCGGCGGCCGCGAATTTGCCCAGAGTCATGTTTTGCATCGTTACAGTCCCCTTAAGTATTGAGTCGTCGAAAAACCGGTGAATGCTAGTTTAAAACCGAGGCACGGTCAAGGAAAAATCCTTTTGTTTTCAGTCCCAAGCCGCAGTAATTATCATGAAAAAGCAGTGGAATAAGTCGAGCGAATAATAGTATTCCACCACCTGCCGTCAATCCCGATCCGCGTCCTGGAACAGATTGAAACCTTACTCCAGATTGGATCTGAATAAGTAGTAGAAGGCGCAAAGGCCTGCCACTACTTTATCTCGGTTATTCGATATTTTCAGAAGGTACACGCATGGGTACACGCTTTTCATGGGCTTACCTGATCCGTTGTGAGTTGGTCGATTCTATCTGAATCTCTCCCATAAACCCGGCATCAGGCGGTTGCGAGTTCTCCGGACGGCTTCTTTCGCGCCACCTTGCGTGCCTTCACTTTCCCGACTGGCGCCGCGTGCAACGTGATCTTCAATGCCTTGATGACCTTCAGCACGGTCGAGAATTCGGGGTTTCCGGTTGCTGAGAGCGCCTTGTAGAGTCCCTCGCGGGTAATCCCGGAGTCACGGGCAAGCTGTGACATGCCGCGAGCGCGAGCAATATCCATCAGTGCGGCACGCACCACGCTGCCATCACCGGGGTCTTCGTCAAGGCAGGCATCAAGATACAAAGCCATATCCTCTTCGGTAGCGAGGTGATCCGCCGGATCCCAGCGCGTAAATT
>JAIFNM010000068.1 GCA_020047725.1 Betaproteobacteria bacterium | reverse complement strand
CTGCGATAGAAAACAATTTCGGGAGCAGGAAACAATGATGCAGCAAACTTTACGCAAACGCCCATGCAGGCGAAAAAGAAGCTGGCCACGATCATCCATAGGGATTGCATGGTTATTGGCAAAAATACGTTGACATGACGTCTAAGGATCCGCACTCCGGCAATGCGTGGCGGCAAACGGGGAGAAATGAGCATTTTAGTCGCTTTCCATTTGACCGGAAGCCTCGCTTAAGCTATTTTCCAGCGTTTCGTCAGAGTTTTTTTCATGGCACGATCCACCCCTGCCGACAAGGGAGAAAACGGTGCTTCACAGCCGATAACGCCCATGGCAAATGAACTGAAATTTGAAGCGGCCCTCTCTGAACTGGAACAGATCATTCAGAGCATGGAAGGCGGCCGTCTACCGCTCGAAGAATCAATCGCCGCCTATCGTCGCGGAAGCGAACTGCTCAAGCATTGTCAGCAGCAACTTAGCGACGCCGAGCGCAAAATCCAGGTTCTGGAAAACGGCGCGCTGCGGGATTTTGATACTACCGTCGGAGACGCATCGTGAGTGCCCTGCCCTTTCCCGACTGGATGCGCGCCGTTCAAACGCGGATCGAGACCACGCTGTCGCGCCTGCTGCCGCTCGACGAAGCGATCCCCACCCGCCTGCATCAGGCCATGCGCTATGCCAGCCTGAGCGGCGGCAAGCGTGTTCGCCCCTTGCTTGCCTTTGCTGCGGGTGAATTGACATACAGCCCACCGGAACGCCTGGAGATCGTATCATGCGCCGTAGAGCTGATACACGCCTATTCCTTGGTGCATGACGACCTTCCGTGCATGGACGACGACGTCCTGCGTCGTGGCCGCCCGACCTGCCATGTCGAATACGACGAGCCCACGGCCCTGCTGGTCGGTGACAGCCTGCAATCCTTTGCCTTCGAGCTGCTTGCTCGTGAGGATCTTGGCCGCCCCGAACATCAACTCGAAATGTTGCGTCTTCTGGCTCATGCCAGTGGTTCCTGTGGAATGGCGGGCGGACAGGCCATCGACCTCGCGGCGGTCGGACACTCGCTGAATCAACCCGAACTTGAACTGATGCACGCGCTCAAGACGGGGGCACTAATTCGCGCGGCAGTCATGCTCGGCGCGCTGTGCGGTGAACCACTGACCGATGAGGCCTTCACCGCGCTGGACCGCTTTTCCAAGCGCGCGGGTTTGCTTTTCCAGGTCGTTGATGACATCCTTGACTGCACGGCAAGCACAGCCACGCTTGGAAAAACGGCAGGCAAGGATGCTGCGGCAGAGAAGCCGACCTATGTCAGCCTGATGGGTCTAGAACGCGCCCGCGAATTTGCCGACGATCTCAGGGAACAAGCACTGACCTCACTCGCCCTTTTCGGGGCACGTGGTCAGCGTTTGATTGAACTGACCGATTTCATTACCCACCGCAAGTTTTAGCCGATGTTCATGGCCGTGTTTTACGGACATGTATTACGGACCCTGCCGGACCCAATATACCAATGACTTCCTATCCTTTACTCGACACCATCAGCAATCCGGCTCAACTGCGCGAACTGGAGCGGAAACAGTTGCCGCAGCTTGCCGAAGAATTGCGCAACTTCCTAGTCGAGTCCGTTTCCAGGACCGGAGGACACCTCTCGTCGAACCTTGGTACGGTCGAGCTTACGGTCGCTCTGCACTACGTATTCAACACACCGGATGATCGGCTGGTCTGGGATGTCGGCCATCAGACGTACGCCCACAAGGTACTCACCGGGCGCCGTGCAGGCATGGCCCGACTGCGCACGCATGGTGGCGTTTCCGGCTTCCCGAAGCGTAGCGAAAGCGAATACGACACCTTCGGCGTCGGTCACTCGTCGACTTCAATCTCTGCCGCACTGGGCATGGCGCTGGCTGCCAAGATCAAGGGCGAAACGCGCAAGACTGTGGCCATCATCGGCGACGGCGCCATGTCTGCGGGCCAGTCCTTCGAAGCCATGAACAACGCAGGTGTTGCTGACGCCGACATGCTCGTCATCCTCAACGACAACGACATGTCAATCTCCCAGCCGGTCGGTGCACTCAACAAGTATCTGGCGCGCATACTTTCCGGCAGCACCTTCAACGCCGCCCGCAAGGCCGGAGAAAAAGTCCTGGGCGTCTCGCCATCGCTGCTTGAATTCGCAAACCGTGTAGAGGAACACGTCAAAGGATTTCTTACACCGGGAACGCTCTTCGAAGAACTAGGCTTCAACTATATCGGCCCGATCGATGGCCACGACCTCGATTCACTGGTCCCCACCCTGCAGAATCTGCAAAAACTCAAGGGCCCCCAGTTCCTGCACGTAATTACACGCAAAGGGCAAGGCTACAAACTGGCTGAAGCCGACCCGATCCTTTATCACGGCGTATCGAAATTCAAGCCGGACGTCGGCATCGAAGGCGGCAAGGGCAGTGGAAAGCCCACCTACACGCAAATATTTGGTGACTGGCTGTGCGACATGGCTGCTGCCGACCCCAAACTGGTCGCCATCACTCCGGCCATGGGCGAAGGCTCAGGCATGGTGCGCTTTGCCGAGCTTTACCCCGAACGCTATTTCGATGTCGGCATCGCCGAACAGCACGCTGTCACTTTTTCCGCCGGACTCGCCTGCGAGGGAATGCGTCCGGTGCTGGCGATCTACTCGACCTTCCTGCAGCGTGGCTATGACCAGTTGCTGCATGACGTCGCCCTGCAGAATCTCCCCGTGGTTTTCGCGCTCGACCGTGGTGGACTGGTCGGTGCCGATGGCCCGACGCATCATGGCACTTTCGACTTGTCCTATCTGACCTGCATTCCGAATATGGTGGTTATGACCCCGGCCGACGAAGAAGAATGCCGGAAGATGCTGACCACCGCGTATCGCATCGACGGCCCGAGTGCCGTTCGCTATCCACGTGGCTCCGGACCGGGCGTGACTACGGAGAAGGCGCTGACTGATCTTCCTCTGGGCAAAGGTGAAATCCGCCGACGCGGCAATGGCGTTGCACTACTTGCCTTTGGCAGCATGCTCACACCGGCGCTAGACGCTGCCGGCGAACTCGACGCCACCGTTGCCAACATGCGTTTTGTCAAACCCATCGACCGCGAGTTGATTATTAGCTTGGCGCGGGAACATTCCCTGCTGATCAGCATCGAAGAGAATGCGCTGATCGGTGGAGCAGGCTCGGAAGTAGCGCGAGTTCTGGATGAAATGGACAGCCCGGTGCAATTCGTGCGCATGGGCCTTCCCGACCGTTTCATCGATCACGGCGATCAGGCACTCCTTCTGTCGGAAGTCGGTCTGGACAAGGACGGCATCATCCGAACGGTATACGCTCATCAAGGCAATACACCACTTTCGGACCAATAATCCGGACGGTACAGAACAACATTCAGGAATCGCAATGAACGCACCACACGCCCCAAAATCTCCCGCCACGATGGTCGATGTCCAGAATCTGGCTGACACAAGGCGAATCGCCATCAACCGGGTCGGCATCAAGTCAATCCGTCATCCCGTCAGAGTTCTCGACCGCTCAGGTGGCGTGCAACACACCATCGCCGTTTTCAACATGTACGTCAGCCTGCCGCATAATTTCAAGGGTACGCACATGTCGCGATTCGTGGAAATCCTCAACAGCCACGAACGCGAAATATCGGTCGAGAACTTCCCGATCATGCTGCGCGAGATGGTCGAAAAGCTGGAAGCGCAGACTGGCCACATTGAAATGAATTTCCCGTATTTCATTAACAAGGCGGCGCCGATTTCAGGCGTGCAGAGCGTGATGGACTACGATATCACGTTAACTGGTGAGATCTGTCACGGCGAAATCGCCTCGACAGTCAAGGTCGTCGTGCCGGTAACCAGCCTGTGCCCATGTTCAAAGAAAATCTCCGAACGGGGTGCGCACAATCAGCGCTCGCACGTCACTGTAGCGGCCAGGATCAAGAAGCTCGTATGGATCGAGGAGATTGTCGAACTGGTTGAATCGGAGGCATCTTGCGAGCTTTACGGCCTGCTCAAGCGACCGGATGAAAAATACGTCACCGAACGCGCCTACGACAACCCGAAATTCGTTGAAGACATGGTGCGCGATGTTGCCGCACGTCTTAGTGCCGAGCCGCGCATCCATTCGTATGTCGTCGAATCCGAGAATTTCGAATCGATTCACAACCACTCGGCCTACGCCCTGATCGAGAACACCAATCGCAAGCCCGTCTGAATCCGACGCCTCCAAAAAGCAACGGGGCAGAGTCTTTCGACTCTGCCCCGTTTTCTTGCATCGACGGATCTACGGATCAGTCTTTTTGCTTGCGCGTCAGCTTTTCCTTGATACGTGCGGACTTGCCCGAACGCTCGCGGAGGTAATACAGCTTGGCACGACGCACGTCGCCACGACGCTTGACTTCAATCGCGGCAACCAGCGGCGAATAGGTCTGGAACGTACGCTCCACGCCTTCACCGGACGAAATTTTGCGGACGATAAAGCTGGAATTGAGGCCACGGTTACGCTTGGCGATAACCACGCCTTCGTAAGCCTGCAGACGCTCGCGGACACCTTCCTTGACCTTGACCTGAACGACAACGGTGTCGCCCGGAGCAAATGAAGGGATGGATTTGCCCAGACGGGCGATTTCTTCTTGCTCAAGTATCTCTATCAGATTCATTTTTAAACTCCTTTATAGTTTCCTGATCGCATTGCTCCTGTAACTGCACCAGGAGTTGCGTTTCCTCTTTCGACATCAAACGTCCTGCCAATAACTCAGGACGTCGCTGCCTCGTCCGCCCCAGCGCCTGTTTCAGACGCCATCGACGAATCTTTTCGTGGTGTCCGGACAACAACACGTCCGGCACCCGCTGACCTTCGTAAACCTCCGGCCGCGTATAGTGCGGGCAATCCAGCAAGCCCGCTACAAACGAATCCTCTTTTGCTGACGCGGAGTCGTTCAGCACGCCCGGCAACTGCCTGACAACAGCATCCAGCAAAGCCATTGCCGGGATTTCACCACCTGAAAGCACGAAATCCCCGATCGAAATTTCCTCATCGACGCAACGCTCGATCAAACGTTCGTCAATTCCTTCGTACCTGCCACAGAGCAGAATCAAACCTTCTGCTCCAACCTGCTGCACAAACTGCATCACCCGCTGATGCGTCAGCGGCGCACCTTGTGGCGAGAGATAGACCACGCGGCTCGCCGCCTGACCTATCACCGCCTGCCTTGCCTTGGCCGCTGTAATCGCGGCTTCCAGAGGCTCAGGCATCATCACCATCCCCGGACCACCACCATAAGGCCGATCATCGACAGTGCGATGATTGTCCTCGGTAAAATCGCGCGGATTCCAGAAATCCAGACTCCAGCGCCCTTCTTCAAGCGCCCGCCGGGTCACTCCTGACTCCGTCAGCGCCACAAACATCTCAGGAAACAGGGTCACTGCATCGGCAACAAACCGACTAACCGACTTGGATTCCCGTTCTTCCGGATTCACCAATCCATTTCCCAATCAACGCGAATACATCGCGCAGTCAAATCCACATCCAGAACGACGGCCGCCACAAAAGGCAACAAGCGTTCCTTGTTTTCACCGTAGCCAACCCGCAATACATCGTTAGCCGAGGTTTCAATCAAACCGAGCACACTCCCCAAGGACTGATCGCGGGTATTAACCACGTCCAGTCCGATCAGATCGCCCCAGTAATACTCATCCTTGGCCGCCGCTGGCAACACTGCTCGCGGCACACCAACCAGAACACCGTGCGCCGCTTCGGACGCATTGCGATCAGGCAGACATTCGAGCTCAGCAATGAGCACATCACCATGCGCCTTGCACTTGATGACTCGCGTCGGACGCCAAAGCTCGGGCGCCAGCCCCTCTTGTCCAACCCACCAGTACGGCAGCTTGGCCCAGACCAGCGGATCGTCGGCAAAGGGATGTACTTTCACCGCGCCACGCAAGCCATAGGGGGCTACGATCTTGCCGAGAACAACAATATCGGCAGGCGGTGCCAGTCCAGCAGATTCAGGCAAAGAACTTCAAACAGCCGTTAGGCTGCAACCTTGGCGGACTGCTTGACCAGACGGGCCACGGTCGGAGACACCTGGGCACCCTGCTGTTGCCAGTAGGTCAGGCGATCAACGGCAATGCGCAGGCCTTCTTCTTTTTCAGTAGCGATCGGATTATAGAAACCAATCCGCTCAATGAAACTGCCATCACGGCGGGAGCGGGAATCAGCCACCACCATATTGTAGAAAGGACGCTTTTTCGCGCCACCGCGGGCGAGACGAATAACTACCATGGGATCTATTCCGAATTCAGAAAAAGGGCGAAATTATAACAAGAAAGCGCGAAAAATCAAGCTGATATTTAAACAACGACGGAACAGTGATCTTTATCCAACTAATAAGCCATGGCCGATAACGCGCATTGGCATCGGCTTTCACCAAGTCTCACCAACTCAGGCGCGCCACAGGCTATACTCCGTTCGCTTATGTCGTAACAAACCACGCCCAGTGCCATGACCGATTCGCTCTCAGATCCAGCTGCAGCCTTCGCGTCCTCGCAGGAGGCGATAGGGGCCATTTTCACCTGGCTGGACGCACCTCCACCGGTTAACGCAGCTGACTCGCTGCCGCCGCTGCACAAGCATCTGGCCTCCTTGCGGTCGAACCAACCCGGGCCCCTACAACACGCTCTCGCATTGGAGCAGCTATATTCGCGCAGCATCTCGGTCATTGCAACCCTGACGCCCTCGTTGACCGACGTCCTTCTACCTCTTCCGCGAAAGATCCGGCAGCTCGTACGCAGCATGCAGGATTTGCTACAGGTGTTGGCGGAAGACTTGCTCGCCACGCTGAATACAAACAGTGATCAGATGATGCTGGACGCGCGCCAGACACAGGACATAACCCTCTGGAGAAGCTTGGACGCGCTTGCTCAACATTTGTTGATCAGCGATCTGGCGACATCACCGGCAGGCGTCGGCATATGGCGGCAATTGCATCAGGCTTATGATACGGCGCTTCGATTGAAAATCGCCGACAATCAGCCGGAAGGCGTGACTTGTCGCCTGCAAGACGTATATTTCTCGGCAGTCTTACTCGGATGCGCACAACCAGCCTCGTTCACCTCCAATGAAGTTGATTTTGTCGCCGCGTATCTGAAGAGCTTCGTGAGGCTGGTTGATTTGAACATCAATGCAACAGCCAAATTCTGGATCGACCCGACTCGCGATTCACCGCCCATCGCCTGCGCGCG
>JAIFNM010000109.1 GCA_020047725.1 Betaproteobacteria bacterium | reverse complement strand
AGGTTGTCAAGAACAAGGTTGCACCGCCCTTCCGCGAAGCCATCTTCGACATTCTCTATGGCGAAGGAACCTCGCGCGAAGGCGAAATCGTTGAACTGGGCGTAATTCACAAGCTGGTCGAGAAGTCTGGTTCCTGGTACGCCTACAACGGCGAGAAGATCGGCCAAGGCAAGGACAACGCGCGCGAATACCTCAAAGCCAATCCGCAAATCGCGGAGGAAATTGAGGCCAAGATCCGTGCGGCAGTGAATGTGCCCTCGCCAAAACCGATCACTGCCGCCGAATAAGCAGGGACTCAATTATGGATTGCACGCTGCGCGCGCGTGCTCTACGCTTGCTGGCGCGCCGGGAACACGCACGAACCGAGCTGGCACGCAAGCTGATGCCTTACGCCGAGTCGGTCGATGCGCTCGAAGCATTGCTCGACGACCTGAGTGCACGTCGCCTGCTTTCTGACGAACGCTACGTCGAAATGCGCATGAATGCTCGCGGAGCGCGATTCGGCGACGCCCGCTTGGCCTACGAACTTCGCCATCAGGGCGTTTCCGACGATTTGGTGGAAGCTGCATTGGCAACGGGGGAGGATGAGCAGACACGAGCACGGCAAGTCTGGCAGCGTAAATTTGGCGGCAAGAGTGAGGCGCCCGATGCAAACGAGCGGGCGCGCCAGGTTAGATTTTTGATGAGCCGGGGATTCTCCGGAGAGACTATCCGTCGCGTATTGCGCGGCGACTTTGAAGACGATTGATTGATGTCCGAAACCAATGCCAGCAAGAGCACAGAGAGCATGAAAAGCACTCTGTCCACGCACAATCTGAAAAAGCGCTACAAGAAGCGTACGGTGGTAGAAGATGTGTCTCTCGAAGTTGGCAGCGGCGAAGTCGTTGGCTTGCTCGGCCCGAATGGTGCGGGAAAAACGACCTGTTTTTATATGGTCGTCGGTTTGGTCGCCTGTGATGGTGGCGACGTTCATATTGATGATAAGAAGATCACCCATCTGCCCATCCACCAGCGAGCCAAACTCGGTGTTTCCTATCTGCCTCAGGAAGCTTCGGTGTTTCGCAAACTGACGGTCATCGAAAACATCAAGGCCGTACTGGAATTGCAAAATCTTGATCCAGATGCGATTGAAAGTCGCGCCGAACGCCTGCTCGAAGAACTGCATATCAGCCATATCCGTAACAGCTCGGCAGCCTCACTCTCCGGTGGCGAACGGCGACGCGTGGAAATTGCCCGCGCCCTGTCGACCGACCCTCGCTTCATCCTGCTCGACGAGCCATTCGCCGGCGTTGACCCCATTGCAGTGCTGGATATCCAGAAAATCATTCGCTTCCTGAAGGAACGCAATATCGGCGTTCTGATTACCGATCATAACGTCCGCGAGACACTGGGCATTTGTGACCACGCCTACATTCTCAACGAAGGCAGCGTTCTCGCTTCTGGTCGGCCTGACGAAATCATTTATAATGAAAACGTCCGGAAGGTTTATCTGGGCGAAAACTTCCGCCTCTGAACCTGATGCTTGCTCCAAGAGAAATCCAGAACGAAACGAGTAGCTTCTCACCGAAACCGGTGGCCGATCAGGCTCCGTAAATGAAACCATCTCTCCAACTCAAGCTCTCGCAGCACCTTGCACTGACGCCCCAATTGCAGCAGTCGATTCGTCTGCTGCAGCTGTCGACGCTCGAGCTTGAACAGGAACTGGAGAAGTTCCTGCAGGAGAACCCCCTGCTCGAACGTGAGGAAGTGGAATACGCGCCTCAGCAACCCAGCAGTACCAGCGAGAGCGAAACTGGTTCAACAGAGAAGACCGAAGCAGAACCCGATACGCCATCCTCGTCGGCCGAAGACGAAAGCTGGCTTGGTGAAGAAAGCAGCTACTCTGGTTCATCAGGATCGTTTGACGATGACGATAACGACATTTACCAGGACGTACAGGCAGCGACCACGTCCTTGCGCGAGCACCTGTCGTGGCAACTCGGCCTGATGAGCATTCCCGACCGGGACCGCACCCTAGTACAGTGCTTGATCGAAGCGCTCGACGATGATGGCTACCTGACCCAGTCGCTTGACGATCTCGCTGAAACGCTGCCACCCGAACTGGAAATCGAGCCAGAGGAATTGCAGATCGCCCTCAACCACCTGCAACACTTTGACCCAACCGGCGTGGGCGCGCGCAATGCCCAAGAGTGTCTGGCGCTGCAGCTTGAAGTGCTACCCGCGGATGAAACGCAGATTCTGGCGCTAAAGATTGTGCGCAAACATCTCGATCTTTTGGCCGGGCGTGATTTCGTCAAGATCAAGAAACTCATCGAATGTGACGATGACCAGTTGCGCGAAGCCCAATTTCTTGTCCGCAGCTTGAATCCCCGTCCCGGCGCACAATTTGCTGCCTTGGATGCTCGCTACATCACGCCCGACGTTGTGGTGCGCAAGATTCGTGGCCAGTGGACGGTCAATGTCAATTCCGACGCGTTTCCTCGCTTGCGCATCAACAGCCTGTACGCCCAGATTCTTTCCAAGCAGCGTGGCTCGGGCCTTGCCGGGCAATTGCAGGAAGCGCGCTGGCTGATCAAGAATGTTCAGCAGCGTTTTGACACGATTCTGCGCGTGGCACAGTCAATCGTTGACCGTCAACGCCAGTTTTTCGATCATGGTGAAGTCGCCATGCGGCCCTTGGTGTTGCGCGAGATCGCCGACCTTCTGGGCTTGCACGAATCAACCATTTCCCGCGTGACGACGCAAAAATACATGGCCACGCCGCGCGGGATTTTCGAATTGAAGTATTTTTTTGGCAGTCATGTCGCAACAGAAGCCGGTGGTGCCTGTTCGGCAACGGCTATCCGTGCGCTGATAAAGCAACTAATCGGCGCAGAAGAACCGAAGAAGCCCCTTTCGGACAGTCA
Source organism: Betaproteobacteria bacterium (assembly GCA_020047725.1). Classification (GTDB taxonomy): domain Bacteria; phylum Pseudomonadota; class Gammaproteobacteria; order Burkholderiales; family Rhodocyclaceae; genus Propionivibrio. The sequence goes on along the minus strand of JAIFNM010000109.1, from coordinate 4,383 downwards.
GATATCCGAAGTCCTTGGTCAGCAGGGTATTGTCGTCGCACGGCGAACAATTGCAAAATACCGCGAGGCACTCAATATTCCGCCGGTTAAACTACGCAAAACCATCTGACAGGCATTGCAAGAATCAAGACCAAAGAAGATGAACGCAATGCCTCCACTCACCCCCGAACCTTCTCTCACGAGTTGGCAAAGGGAGATTCGACAGTCGCAGAAGCGACTATCACCTTGAAAAGGAGCCACATCATGAACCTGAAAATCAGTGGACACCACCTCGAGATCACCCCTGCGATCCATGCCTATGTCACCGGGAAACTTGAGCGCGTCACACGTCATTTCGATAACGTCATCGATGTGAACGTAATTTTGTCAGTAGACAAACTGAAGCAGAAAGCCGAAGTTACCGTCCACCTGTCCGGCAAGGACATTTTTGTCGAATCCATTGAAGAGGATCTGTACGCTGCCATCGATAGCCTCGTCGACAAACTTGATCGCCAGATCCAGAAATACAAGCAAAAAATTCAGGATCATCACCGCGGCCAGAAAGTCAATCCGACAGATCCGGATTGATTGATCTTCCAGGGCAGGCCTGTCCTTTGATGGTCAGACCTGCCATTTTTGTTTACTCACCTCTCATTGTTGTTACGGCCTGCATTTCTGAATGAACCAGATTTCTCAATTATTAAGCAACGAAAATATCGTCCTTGATCTTGACGCAAGCAGCAAGAAACGGGTTTTCGAGCACGTTGGTCTGCTTTTCGAGAACAATCAGGGCATTGCACGCAGCACGGTATTTGACAGCCTTTTCGCGCGCGAAAAGCTCGGATCGACTGGCCTCGGCCGGGGTATCGCCATTCCCCACGGCCGCATCAAAGGGCTGAAGCACGCAAGCGGCGCATTCTTGCGCCTTGCCACGCCTGTTCCTTTCGACTCACCAGACGGAATTCCTGTATCCCTCTTGTTTGTATTGCTTGTTCCCGAACAGGCCACGGAACAGCACCTGCAACTGCTCTCTGAACTCGCTGAAAGATTCTCCGAGCGCACATGCCGCGACGCGCTAAACTCAGCTGATTGTGCAGATACGATCCGCCACATATTCACCGACAAAGAGGTCGTTCATCAATAACACGCACCGATCAATTATAAGCATAGAGCAACACTTTTCCGGTTTATACACACTAGTTATCTCCTAACACTCTCCGTGGGTACCCTGGCATGATTACCAACCGCACCCTGAGTATTGCCCAGCTCTTCCAGGACCATATCGAAAAACTCAAGCTCAACTGGGTCGCCGCGGTTGGGGTCGAGCGTCTGGTTGAACTCAACGACCTTGAGACATTCGGCCCGGATGTAGTTGGCCACCTCAACATAATCTATGGACATCGGGTGCAGGTCATCGGCAAGGCGGAGCAGCGCTGGGCCGAGAGTGTTGGCCCGGAGCGCTGGCTTCGCCAGATTGAAGACATCATGGCGGCCAAGCCACCGGCGCTGATCGTTGCGGATGGCCTGGAGATACCCCCTGGTGCACGCGATCTGTGCGAAGCGACGCAAACCCCGCTGTTCACTTCACCCAAAGCCTGCTCGGCAGTTATCGACCTGTTGCACCTCTACCTCGCCCGGCGTTTTGCCGATACCGTCTCCGCGCACGGCGTATTCATGGACGTATTCGGAATGGGTGTGCTGATTACCGGCGATTCTGGCGTCGGCAAGAGCGAGTTGGCTCTCGAACTAGTTTCACGGGGGCATGGACTAGTGGCCGATGACGTGGTTGAACTAGCACGCACCGCCCCAACGACGATTGAGGGACGCTGCCCGGGCATGTTGCGTGACTACCTTGAGGTGCGAGGCCTTGGTCTGCTCAACATCCGGACTGTTTTCGGCGAAACAGCGGCGCGGCGCAAGATGAAACTCAAGCTGATTGTTCATTTGCAAAGAAACTCGGTAGGCGACGATATGCCGCGATTGCCGATTGATGCCCAGTCGCAGGAGATTCTGGGTATTCCGATTCGCAAGGTTGTTTTTCATGTGGCACCCGGTCGCAATCTTGCCGTCCTGCTTGAAGCAGCCGTACGCAACTCGATCCTGCAAATGCGCGGCATTGACAGCATGAGTGAATTCATCAACCGCCAGCAACAAGCCGTTCTTGACGACGACATTTAGATCCGGTTTATAATCATTGGACGTATCCCAACCAGATCAAGGAGTTCCTGATGAAATTCATGATTGCCCTCGTTGCCCTGACGTTTTCCACATGCGGTGTATTTGCCGCTGACAAGAAAGCCCCTTCTCCCGCACAACAAGCGCAACAGGAAAAAATGAAGACCTGTAACGCCGACGCGGGAAAAAAGGAGCTGAAAGGTGACGAACGCAAGGCGTTCATGAGCGAGTGCCTCGGGTCAAAGCCAGCGCCAGCAGCGCAGCAGAACAAGATGAAGTCATGCAACGCCGAAGCCGGCACGAAGGCGCTCAAAGGCGCTGAGCGCAAGGCATTCATGAGCGATTGTCTGAAAGCAAAGTAATCAGCGGACACGTACATGCGAAAACGCCGGTGCCAACACGCACCGGCGTTTTTTACTCAGCGTTCATGCAAAATCGAACTGTGCGCAATCCGCATCGACACTGGCCGCTGATGCGGCAAAACAGATCACGCCCCGGCCCTGAAGAACGCACTCTTCACGTCGAATAAAAAACTCCGGTTTTCCATCGAAGGTAACGAATGTGCCGTTGGTACTCGTGTCGATAAGGACAACTCGTTCACCACGCCGTTCAATCCTTGCATGATTGCGCGACCCGCGACGATCACGAACAACCACATCACTTTCCGAACTTCGCCCCATGTTGATGACCGACCTGGTGCCATCCAGCAAGAGCGTATCGCCGGCATAGCGCAGATAAAACAAGCGTGGCCTATCCGCTGTTTTCATCGCTAACCCGGACGATTCCGGCGTAATCAATTCGAAAATCTTCATCTGCGGAAACTGGCCGTTGGCAGCCGACAACTCAAGGTCACGCGTTGCCTTCTTCAAGGCCGGAGACAGTGAGCTTTGCGCCGCGAGACTAGCCAGAACCTGCCCAAGCGTTGCCAGACCGGTAAGATGGGCGGCGACGGAAACGGCTTCACCAGCCACGTTGCCGTCGTTTTCGCTGACCAGACCGTAGGCAAACCCGACACGAATGGCCAGCTTCACCCCCGAAACCGGCGGCAGGTCGGCGACGCGCTCCTGCATCTCGACGGCCGCCTGAAAAGCCTCATCCGCCGTGTCAAACACGGCCATTACCTCAGCACCGACAACCTTGATCAAGCGACCGCTGAAGCCTTCGACCGCACGCTCCATGCGTTTCAAGCAGCGATCAACTGCGCGCAGCGCCTCGCCTCCACTCAATTTTTCGTGCAGCCGCGCATTTCCAGAAACCTCGGCCAACAGCACCGCAGCCTGACGTTCAATATTTTTCAAATTCAGCGCAGAACTGGAGACGGTAGTCTCCATACCGAAAGCAGACTCTCCAGAAACCTTATCGCTCATTCCATCATCCTACCTGTTCGTACTAAAGCAAACCGCGGCTGGGGTTTCCAGATCATAGCAAAAGCTCAAGTCCTGCGCTTCAAACTATTGAAATGGGCAAAGCGTTTATGGCGGGGAGCATCAATCCTTCAGCCAACTGTGGCCCATCGAACACGGTATCACCACCATCAAGTTCTGCCAGTTCAACACCGACTCGCAGGCCTTTGAAATCAAACAGCGCCGTGTCGGCCAGATGTGATGGCACGACATTTTGCAACGCCGAGAACACGGATTCGGTGCGTCCCGGAAAGCGTCGATCCCAGTCTGCCATCATCTCGCGAATCTTCTGGCGCTGAAGGTTATTTTGCGAACCACACAAATTGCATGGAATGATCGGGAACTCCATCCCGCGTGCGTAGCGCGCAATGTCGCTCTCACTGGAATACGCCAGTGGGCGAATCACCACATGCGCGCCATCGTCGGTTACCAGCTTGGGCGGCATGGCCTTGAGCTTGCCACCGAAGAGCAGGTTGAGAAACAGGGTATGCACGATGTCGTCGCGATGATGGCCCAGCGCAATTTTGTTGGCCCCCAACTCCTTGGCCGTGCGGTAGATAACGCCACGGCGCAGGCGCGAACAAAGGGAGCAGGTCGTCTTGCCCTCCGGGATTTTCTCCTTGACGATCGAATACGTGTCCTGCTCGACGATGCGGTACTCGACGCCCAGTCCGGCCAGGTACGCCGGCAGCACGTCGGCCGGAAAACCCGGTTGCTTCTGGTCAAGATTCATCGCAATCAGGCGGAAATCGACCGGTGCCCGCTGCTGCATCGCCATCAGGATCGACAGCATTGCATACGAATCCTTGCCGCCGGAAATACAGAC
>JAIFNM010000166.1 GCA_020047725.1 Betaproteobacteria bacterium | reverse complement strand
CAGATTCAGGTACGCGGTACCGAGCTTGTTTTCGAGGATGCACACGCTGCCGGTCGTGCCGGTATTGCCGCCGTGCATCAGGAAACCGCGATGTTCGACGAGCTCTCCGCCGCCGAGAACATCTATATGGGCCGCCAGCCGATGCGCAAGGGCGGTATTGACTGGAACACGATGAACGAGCGTGCCCAGAAGATTCTTTCCGATATCGGCGCACCTTTCGAAGCGCGCGCCCTGGTCAAGAATCTCGGGCCGGCCGAACGGCATCTGGTTGAAATCGCCCGCGCCCTGTCGCATCTCGGGCCGGCCGAACGGCATCTGGTTGAAATCGCCCGCGCCCTGTCGCAGGATGCCGAAGTAGTGATTCTGGACGAACCCACGGCCGCCCTCTCGCGCCAGGAAATCAACGATTTCTACGGCATCGTCCGGCGCCTGAAGGAACAAGGCAAAGGCATCATCTTCATTACCCACAAATTCGACGAAATTTTTTCCCTGGCTGATCGTTACATCGTATTGCGCGATGGCGCCTCCGTCGGCGAAGGCCGCATTGCGGACGCCACCGAACATTCGCTGGTGCGCCTGATGGTCGGACGTGATCTTGAACACGTCTATCCAGCCATGCCCAAAGCGTCGGAGAACGAGTTGCTGCGCGTCGAACACCTGTCGCACCCTACCGAGTTCGAAGACATCAATTTCACGCTGAACAAGGGCGAAGTGCTTGGCTTTTACGGACTGGTTGGCGCCGGTCGCTCCGAGGCCATGCTGTCACTCTTCGGCTTGAAGGAACACGCGGTCGGCAAATTCACCCTCGACGGCAAGCCGCTCCTGGTGCGTGGCCCTGAAGATGCGATCAATGCCGGCATCGCCTACGTGCCCGAAGAGCGCCAGAGGCAGGGCGCAATCCTCAGTTTTTCGGTACGCGAAAACCTGACGCTGGCAGCACTCGGTCGCAAGCTCGCCGGTCCATGGCTGCGCCCCAAGAACGAGCGCGACATGACCAACGAAGCCATCACCAAGTTGGCGATCAAGACCGACGGCACTGAGCAGATCATCAGCGGACTCTCCGGCGGCAATCAGCAGAAGGTAGTGATCGCCAAGTGGCTGGGCACCGATCCGCGCATCGTGATCCTAGATGAACCGACCAAGGGCATCGACGTTGGCGCCAAATCAGCCGTTTATCAGCTGATCGCCGACATGGTCGGCGGTGGCCTGTCGGTCATCCTGGTGTCGTCCGAATTGCCGGAAGTGATGAACCTGGCGCACCGCGTCATCGTCATGCACCGGGGCCATCAGGTCGCCGAGTTCAAGCATGGTGAAGCCAGCGCCGAAGACATCGTGGCCGCTGCCTCCGGACTGAAACAGCATGGCGCGGGTAGCGGAACACCGGTGCCCGCGAATCCCACCCAGGAGCTTGCCGCATGAAAAATTTCTTTGTCCGCAACCGTGAAGCCGCCCTGGCCGTTATCGTCGTCGCGATGGCGCTCATCGTGGGCCTGCGCGCGCCCGTGTTCCTGACCACGGGGAACCTGCTTGACGTACTCAACGACTCATCCATCCTCGCCATTCTGGTGATGGGGCAGATGGTGGTGCTGCTGACCAAGGGCATCGACCTGTCTGTCGCCTCCAATCTGGCCTTGACGGGCATGTTCTGCGCCGTCGTCGGCAAGGCCTTCCCGGGATTGAATGCGGTCGAACTGGTCTTGATCGCGCTGGCTTTCGGCGCCTTGCTCGGTGCCCTGAATGGTGTGCTGATCACGGCCTTCGACCTGCCGCCCATCGTCGTCACGCTTGGCACGATGTCCGCCTATCGCGGGGCAATTTTCGTGCTCAGCAAGGGCGCATGGATGAACGACCAGGACATTCACCTCTCGATCAAGGCCCTGCCTCGGGTCAACTTTCTCGGCCTGCCCGGGCTAGTCTGGTATGCCATCATTACCCTGTTGATATGCTGGTGGTTCTTCCGCTATCGCCGCACTGGTCGCGAAATGTATGCGATGGGAGGCAACCTCTCGGCTGCCGCCTATATCGGAATTCCGATCAAACGCCGCCTGATGCAGGTGTACGCCATGTCGGGTGCGCTGGCTGGGCTGGCCGGGTTGCTGTGGGTCGGACGTTACTCGATTGCCTTCACTGAGTTGGCTGCCGGTTATGAATTAACCGTGATAGCGGCCTGCGTCATCGGCGGCGTCAGTACGGCGGGTGGCATCGGTACGGTGATGGGCGCCCTGCTCGGCGTTCTGTTCGCCGGCGTCATCAACGGTGCTTTACCTGTCATTCACATCTCGCCGTTCTGGCAACAAGCCATATCGGGGACGGTCATTCTCGTCGCCGTAATTGTTAACGCCCGTTCCGAGCGGCGTGCCGGTAAGCAGATTCTCCCGCCTAAAGGCAGCCGCACGCAAAGTGCCCCGATGCAAGGAGCTCAGCCATGAAAGCCACCCGTACCTGGGAAATCATTCTCGTTTTACTGCTGATCGCCGTTGTCTGCGGCTTCGGCGCCACGACGGAGGGCTTTCTCGACTTTTACAATCTCAGTGACAGCACCTTCAATTACAGCGAAAAAGCACTGATCGCTTTACCGATGGCGCTGGTGATCATCGCCGGAGAGATTGATATTTCGGTCGCGGCGACGGTAGCTCTGACCTCGGTTGCCATGGGCCTGGCCAAAAATGCCGGTGCCGGACCGGCACTGATCATCCTGGTCGGACTGGGCTCGGGGGCCTTGTGCGGAGCGCTCAACGGCATTCTGATAACGCGTTTTTCCCTGCCGTCCATTGTTGTAACAATCGGTACCTTGTCACTCTATCGCGGTGCTGCCCTGGTCATTCTCGGTGACGGTGCCATTACCGGCTATCCGCAAGTCCTATCCACGCTGGGCAACGGTTACATCGGTGATCTGATCGGCATGCCTACGCTCCAGATTCCGATCGAATTTGCCATCTTCGTCATTGCAGCGGTGATCTTCGGCGTAGTCCTGCACAAGACAGTCTGGGGCCGGCGCATCTACGCCATCGGCGCCAACCCGATCGCTTCGCGCTTTTCGGGCATTCCGGTCAATCGTTATCGTCTGGTGCTGTTCATCGTCATCGGTTTGATGGCCGGGCTTGCCTCCGTGCTGCTCACCGGCCGCATCGGCAGCACCCGACCGAATATTGCGATGGGCTGGGAGCTCGACGCCATCACCATGGTCATCCTCGGTGGGGTCAGCATCAATGGCGGCAGTGGTTCACTGCTTGGGGTCGTCCTGGCCATCTTTGTCCTTGGCATGTTCACCTTTGGTCTGCAGATGGAAAACGTGCCCGGCATCGTGATGTCGATGATCCTCGGTGGCCTGATGATCATCTCGATGATCGTGCCAATCCTCATTCAGCGCGCCCGTCGTAATCGTCTACCTAAAGCTGCTGCCGCAGCAGGAGTCTGATCATGGAAAAAATTGCTTTCAAGATGCAATTGAGACCCGGCTGTGCTGAGGAATACCGCCTGCGCCACGATGCCATCTGGCCCAAGCTGGTCGATCTGCTGCGCACCAGTGGCGTACGCGACTACAGCATCTATCTGGACGAAGCCACGCTGACCCTTTTCGGGGTGCTTTGGCGAAGTGCCGATCACCGCATGGACGATCTTCCCGGCCACGCGGTGATGCGCGAATGGTGGGCCTATATGGCCGATCTCATGGAGACACATCCTGGCAACGAACCGGTGGCGACGCCTTTACCGTGTGTTTTTCATCTTGAATGAAACGGTCATTTCGGGTCACATAAAAATAAGCAGCTGAAACGACGGATTTTGAATCTGTGCTAGTCTGTACCTACCGATCAACACCCGGCAGGTGCCTGCACCGAGGTAGCAGTAATGGAAACCCTGACTCGAGACGAATACTTCCCGAATTCTGATTCGGTTGTATCCATTCTGGCGCGTTCCCCTCAAACCTACTTCCCCGAGCATGTCCACGAATTCGACGAGTTGGTGATTGTCCGCTCAGGAAGCGGCATGAACTATATCAATGGCCGGCCCGCGCCCATTTGCCGTGGATCGGTCTTTTATACTCGTGCCAATCAGACGCACTTCCTGGATCACCTCGACAATCTGTACCTGACCAACGTCCTGATCCTGCCCTCCCGCTTCAAGCATGTCAGCCATGAAACCATCGCCAAATTGCTGGCGCAAAACGCCGGCGTGGATAGCGATCCCTATGTAATCGGCGGCAGTACCTTGAAGCGTGTCGAATCACTGTTGAACAGGATTTCCGACGAGTCGGAGCATGCGGTTGAGTACTCGGACCTGATGACCGAACTGCTGCTTGGTCAGCTCATGATCGAGTTGTGGCGAGGCCAGCCCGAGAAAAACTCGTCCCAGGAGGAAAAGGATGCTCGCCTGACCAAACTGCTCAGGCATCTGAACAGCCACTTCGAAGAGGAGATCGACTGGGATCTGCTCGCCGCCAGATTCGAGATCCCGCTGCGTACGCTCAGCCGCAAGGTCACCGATGTCACTGGCATGTCGCCTAATAGCTATCTGCTTCGCATCCGTCTATGCCGCGCCATGCGCATGCTCAAGGAAACAGACAAGTCGATCACGGAAATCGCATTCGCCTGCGGTTTCAACGACAGTAACTACTTTTCCAGTCGCTTTCATCGTGAAATGGGAATGACGCCGCTCAAATACCGGCGTAACGCGGATTCAGTTACACCTCCCGAAAACCAGCTTCAATCACGCCTGTAGGACCAAACACTCGTCGTTTCCTGCCAGTCTGCCGCTATTATGTTGTAACATCGAAAGAAGGTCGGCGAGTTCTATTACCCGGCCGCCAAACACTGCTACTGCTGGAAGTCCAGCGAGAATAGAGCATGCCAAAGACTGCCGAAGAAATTTCCATCGCAACCGGATTTTCCATCACCACGATTCGTTTTGTCATGAACGGTCAGTCGGAAAAGTACCGGATCAGTGCTTCAACGCAGAAGAAAATCCAAGACTACATTGCTATCCACGGCTATTCACTCAATCACGCGGCGCGCAGCCTCAAACTCAATCGAAGCGACACGATCGGCCTGATTGTTCCGGACCTGGCCAACGCTTTCTTTTCCCGCCTGATGGCCGCTTTGGAGTCCCTCTGCCGGAAACGTGATTTACTCCTGCTCACTGCGTCCTCCCATGAAGATTCCGAACTCGAAAACAGGGCCGTGAACAATTTTTTGTCACGCCGAGTCGATGGACTCGTCATCGCCCCATGCCAGAAAGATACTCTGCCGCAGTTGTTAAAAAGCAAAAGCCGAACGGCCATCGTTATGTTTGACCGCGACTTCAGTCCGTCGCTTTTTCCGACGGTCACCAGTGACAATTTCCAGGGTGGCCTGGAGATGACGAGGAAAATGCTGCAAGAAGCGGATGGCTCGTTCTATTTCCTGTGCGGACATGCTGAATTGCCGAGTATCCATGATCGTATTCGTGGGTTCTCAGCTGCGTGTGAGGAATTCGGAATCCGTGAAAGCGAGAATCTGCTCCGGCTGGAAGCTGAAAACAGCGCGGCTGTTGGCCGGAAACTAATGCAAGGGCTGATCGATACTTTGCAGCGCCCACCACCCGCATTCATGTGTTCGTCATTATTGATACTGGACGGTGCGCTCCAGCAGATCAAATCACAAACTGGCCATATCGACAAAGATATCCTGATTGCGACCTTTGACGATCACACCATGCTGGATTTGCTGCCCAATCGCATATTGTCGATCAAGCAAAACGAAGATGCGCTGGCCGAACGCGTTTTTGAGCGGCTGATCCAGCCAGTGAGCGAGCGCAAAGGAACTCAGCAATGCGACATCGTGCCGATCGAGTTGATCTGCCGCAATTGATTTGATGGGAATAAATCGGCGCCCAGCCTGCAGCTAGGCTGCAGGCCTCTCCTGCTAATGAATCGTGTGCAAGCGAACCTCTCATAGTTTGTACTGATCCGTAATCGAGCGCATTTCATGCGCCAACGCATTGAGACGTTGCGCCGTATCTGCACCCTCGTTTGCTACGGCGTTACTCTCCTCTGCCATTTGAGCGATGCGCTCCACCGACTGCGCCACCGATGTACTGGCAGAACTTTGTTCATGAATGGCCTCTGTAATTTCGTTGACCATCCCCACCGCCACACGCGACCCTTCGCCAATCTGTCGGATCAGGTTACGGGCACCGCCTGCACGCGTGACGCTCGCTGCCACCTGCTCAACTGCACCGCGCATGCTCGTCGACGCTGCCTGCGCCCCATCGCGCATGACCGCAATGGTCTGCGTGATCTCCTGGGTAGATCTACCGGTGCGTTCCGCCAACTTGCGCACCTCGTCGGCGACCACCGCGAAGCCGCGCCCCTGTTCACCGGCACGTGCCGCCTCAATCGCCGCGTTAAGCGCCAGCAGATTTGTTTGATCGGCCACCTCCTTAATCACATTCACTACCGAAGAAATTTCCTGACTCTGCGTCTCGAGTCGATCAATCAGTTCTGCCGAAGCCGATACGGACAACGAAATCGCATCGATATCGCCAACTGTTTGGGCCACTACTCCCTCACCGCTGGCAGCCAAAGTACCCGCATGAACCACCTGCTCTCTTGTACGCGTGGCCTGATCACCAACATGGTTGATGCTGACGGTCAATTCTTCCATACTGGCGGCCATGCCAGATGCGGCCGCACTCTGCGCCTGAGATGTCGTGGCCGCCTGCCGAGAGGCATCCGACATTGCTTCGGCCGATTGCGCAAGCTGCGTTGCAGCCTGCGCAACGCTTCGCAAATTGTTCTGCAGGCGCGCCAACAGGCCGTTCAGCGCCACGCCCATTTTGCCGATCTCGTCATTCTGGCGGAAAGGTACTCGGGTGGTCAGATCGAGTTCTGTCTCAACACGAATGATCGCCTGCTCCATGCGGCTTAATCCCCGGCCGATACTCCGGGTCAGGGCAAAACTGAAACCGCAGAGAATCAGCATGCCAAGCAAGATGCAGATGATCGACAAAGTGCTCCCCTGGCTGAACGCCTTGCTTGCTGCCTCTCGCTGCTCAGTCGCCAATTTTTTCGAATAAACGGTGTGCTCGGCCAAGCTCTTGTTAAGCAGAGCAGCGATCGGCTTGCCTTGGATGAGCAATTCCTTGGCATCAGTATTCTGACTATTGCGCGATTTTTCCAGAAGGGGCTCGATAGAAACGAGATAGTCGTTGTAGGCTTTACGGTCGGCTTCCAGAAGTTTTCGATCAGCCTCGTCGCTGTTGCTGGCGAGTTTTTCATAATTTGCCAGAGTCGCCGTGAATGATTCTTTATTTTCGCTAATCCGCTTGTCGTAATCTTTTTTCTCGTTGTCATCCCAAGTCGTCATGTGACCCAGAACCGCAACGCGGATTTCAAGGAAGGTCAGTCGCATCGAAGCGATGGCCTCAACGGCCGGCAGAGTGTTCTTCTCGCTGTACTCAACCGCACTGCCAAGAGAACTGGCCACGCGGTATCCAACAATACCCACAACAAACAGGATCGTGATAGTAACCAGCGACATTAGTGCCAATTGTCTGGATATGCTGAAATTCATATGAGTTCTCCGTGCTTTCAAGTAACGAACGACGATGCGATGGCCG